>DOWG01000315.1:7471-50010 GCA_003519685.1 Lachnospiraceae bacterium | reverse complement strand
GGACAAAATGATTCGAAGGAAAGGAAAAGATATCAACCGAAATAAATATGGTCATTCCTATCGTATGATAGAAAGATTATGTATAATCTGCATCGGTTTCTTGATAGCCGCTTTCTTCCCCGCTTCGCCGATGAAAGCGGCTGCGGCAGAGACGAAAGAAAATCCGGGAGAGCTTCATGCCTTTTATCCGGCGTATGCTGCATTTTCCGATCAAACGAAAAAATACATCGATGCCTTGGATTCCTTAAGCTTTGCCTGGAGCAGGATCGATTCCGAAGAACCGGGAGTTCTGAATACAGTAAGAGGGAAGAATGGCAACCAGAGCTTTTATTATCCAAAGGATTTTCTTCAACCGGTGGAGTATGCAAAAAGTAAAGGAAAGTCCATTCGGCTAAGCGTTTATATGGATCAGACAGGTTGTAATCTGCTTCTGTCGTACGAAGATAAGCGAAGTGCTATGGTCAAGACAATCGTTGACAGCCTGCAGGCGGATATATCCGAGGGAAAGGGAATCTATTATGATGGAGTCGTGATCGATTTTGAAGGACTTCGCAATACCAATTCCGCCAAAGAGCAGATTCTGTATGAGGGGAAGCCGATTAGTACCTATTTTACACAGTTTTTGAGAGAACTGAAAACACAGCTGACACCACTGGAGAAAAAACTGTATGTAGCGGTAAATCCGGGGCTATATTATGATGGCTATGATTATGCGGATATTATTGACATAGCGGATCGCGTTATTTTGATGGCACATGATTATGAACCGACGGAAAAGCTTCAGAAGAATCAAATTCGGCAATACACAAGCTATAATGTATACGAGCCCATTCATAGTATGGCTCCGATACAGCCGGTAAGACAGGCAATCAATGAGATAAAGAATCATGTTTTTGCTTCAGAGATGTCAAAAGTCTTGCTTCAAATTACCTTTGACAGTGCGCAATGGCAATTTGATGTTAAGAGTGCAAAAGGATGGGATGCACTGGAAGGCACTGCCTTAAGCCGGGAAGGAAGACTTACCCCGCTGTATAAGTCGATAAAAAACCGTGTCGATAATGCCGATGGCAACGGACAGAATATAACCTATGGCTATAATAATGAACTGCAGACGCCGTATATACAATATTATAATTCTTCCGATAAGTCCTGGAACATCATTCTGTATGAAGACAGCAACAGTATTCGGGCCAAGATCGACCTGGCCAAATCCTATGGCCTCGGCGGCATTTCTCTATGGAGCCTTGCAAATGTGCCGGATTATACCGATTCAAAAGGAGTAAAGTACCATCTTGACGGCTGGACTACAATTGTAGATGAAATGAATCGTTATGACAAGCTGCCGGCGGAAGCCCGTAAATATATTAAATTCAAGGATGCCGCAGTGGAGCAGGCAGTCAGAGAAAAGCTTGGCAAGAAGACAGGCAAAATTACAATGATGGACGTACAAAGCATATATCGATTGAAGCTGCCGCAGGGAGTAAAAAGTCTCACAGATTTAAAGTACTTAACAAACCTGGAATACCTGGATGCCCAGCAGCTGGGAATTAAAGATATCACAGACATAGGAAAACTAAAAAATCTCCGGGTCCTCTACCTGCAACGTAATTCAATATCGGATATCAGTGCGCTTAAAAACCTGACGAAGCTGGAGGTCCTATCATTAAATGGCAACCAGGTGGCCTCTATAAGTGCATTATCTTCCTTAACAAACCTTAAGGAACTATATTTGCGGGAAAATAAGATAAAGGATATTGCTCCTTTGGCGAAGCTGACCAAACTGGAAGTTTTAGAAATCGGTATGAATAAGATCAATAAAATAGACGCAATAAAGAAACTGAAAAAATTACGTCAGTTATCCTTGGATAATAATCAGATTACGGATATCAAGGTACTGAAAGACCTATCCGGTCTTGAAAAGCTGTACTTGCAGAGAAATTCCATCGTCAGTATTAATTCACTGTCAGGCTTAAAAGGATTAAAATATCTGTCATTAAATGGGAATAAAATAACGGATTTAAAACCCTTAACTAAGCTTACCTCACTGGAATATCTATATCTGAAAGAAAATAAAATAACGAATGTAACGCCGTTAAAAGGGTTAAGCAATCTGAAAGAGCTGTATCTGGGTGAAAATCGGATATCCGATTACAGCCCCCTTAAAAAAATGTATCTTAAGCCGGACTTTCGCTGTGACTTTAAGATAGCATAGAAGAGAGGTCGGACAGAGAAATCTAAAAACAACAGTTATTTTGGCGGCTTTGTGATAGAAGATTTTCAGGCCTATCCGAAGCCGCTTTTTTCTTGCCTGAGAAAAGGCTGGCTACCCTGAATTTTGATTATCAATTAACAAGATCCGGTATATACACTTGGCTAATATTTTTCGAGAAATTCACTTGGGCTAACGATCTCCGGTTTTTCCAAGCCAAGCCCCATAAAATCTTTATCACCCGTAATAAACACATCGACATCCTCTGTGATTGCCGAATACAAAACGGGATAATCCTTTTCATCGCGTATCTTAAATAACCCCGATTTCGGGTGTTCTGGTGTGTAAACAAGCTCATAGGGGAGCTGGCTTAACAACAAATCCACTGCTTCCAGCTTACTCTTGAATTTGCGGCGCACCACGTTCAGCAATTCATCTACAATATAAGAAGAAAGGACGAGCTGATGCTCCGTTGTGATTTTGTAAATCAGCGTATTCATCTGACGGCTTGGAAACAGTAACGCTGATATGAGAATATTGGTATCAATCATTACGCGCATGGCGTTCCTCCCAGACCTCGCGGCGGACATCTTTTACCATATCCACGATGTCTTGTTCTGTTTTTAGACCCAGCCGCTCTGCCTCACCTGCAAATGCAGTCTGTGCGTTTTTCAGCGCAATCATGGCGGCGTTTTCAACAATAATACGTCCGTTTTCCTCAATGAATATTACTTTATCTCCGTCCTTCACACCCAGTTTTTTGCGTATTTCAATGGGAATTGTGATTTGACCGCGTGTTGTAATTTTTGCAAGTTCCATAATAATGCTCCTTTCTGAATTTCATTGAAATCAATGCATTCCTTGAATATAGTATATGCTTTTTTTTGAAAAATGCAAATAATTTCAAAGCAATATAACAATTCATTTAATCTAATCGCTAATTTCCTTAGGAAAGTATTGACAGATTAGCAGAGAAAATGTAATATTAATGTAACGGTTTACATTGGGAGGCCAAAACATGAAAAACACATCAATGACAATACGAGATATAGCAAAATTAGCGAATGTTTCAGTTGCTACCGTATCCCGCGTAATTAACGATTCGGATGCGGTGAAGCCTGAGACTAAAATGGAAGTTCAACAAGTTATTGACTTATATGGATTTAAGCCAAATGAAGTTGCAAGAAGCTTATACCGTAAAAGAACCAAAGTAATTGGCTGTGTTCTTCCGGACATAACCAATCAATACTTTGCAAGGATGTTTCTGGAGTTGGAAAAGAGGAGCTTTGAACTGGGGTACTCTCTTTTCTTATGTAATTCGATTAATGATTTTAAAATGGAATCCTTTTATTTAAATTCTCTGGTCGAGAGAAAAGTAGACGGAATCTTCTTTTTAGGCGGCAGAGTGAATGAGACAGAACTAGATATGCAGCTATTATATGAAGTGAAGGAGATTGCCAAAGAAATACCGTTTGTCATAATTAACGGCAAACTAAATTTAGATAATGTTTATTCCATTTCAACGGATGATTCGGATGCCATGGAAACCATAGTCCGGTATTTATATGACAGAGGCCACAGAAGCATCGGTTTACTAGGCGGTATCAAAACGGTTACTGTCGCAGTGGATAAGATGAACATTGTCAAAAGTCTGATTCTTGATAAATATCCGATGGATATGAAGAAATCGTTTTGCCAATACAGCGGTTTCGGCATAAACGATGGCTACCAGGCATTTAAAAATATTTATGAACATACAGAATTGCCGTCTGCTATTATTGGGATCAATGATGAGGTGGCGGTAGGAGTTTTAAAGGCTTGTAATGAACTGGGGATTAAAGTTCCTGAAGTTCTATCTATTTTTGGTTATGACAATACGGTCTTATCTGAGGCAGTCTATCCGAGCCTAACAACATTTGAACATGATTATCAGAAGATTACTGAAATAGCGGTAAACACCATTAACAATCTGATTAATGGGGAGCAAGCGCAGCCGGAAATATTAGTAAAAGGAAAGATCGTTGAACGTGATACGGTTAAATAATTTTTTGAAAAAATGTAACCGGTAACATTTATTTTTAATGCAAAAGATTGATAGGAATGTCATAAGTCATATAAAAACCATAAACATGAATATATATAAAATCATCCTATTCATACCAAAATCTTAAAATGACTTGTGACACCCAAATCAAGAATTATAACATGTGCAAAGACCGCGCAGAAATGAGGACAAAAATGACAAAAAAATTTGAAATAAGGGATAAATTTTATTATAACGAAAAACCGGTACAGATCATATCCGGTGCAATACATTATTTTAGAATCGTACCGGAATATTGGAGGGATCGTCTCGAGAAGCTGAAAGCAATGGGATGTAATACAGTAGAAACGTACATACCATGGAACCTGCATGAACCCAATAAAGGCGAATATCGCTTTGATGGTATGCTGGATATTCGAAGATTTGTAGAGCTGGCTGCGGAACTTGATCTTTGGGTTATTCTGCGCCCATCCCCGTATATCTGCGCGGAGTGGGAGTTTGGCGGCCTTCCGGCATGGCTGCTTGCGGAGGAGGGAATGCGCCTCCGAAGTGTTCACGGGCCTTTCTTAAAGCATGTGGATGAGTATTATGCGAAATTGTATGAAGTCATTCGGCCGCTGCAGGTCACTTATGGCGGGCCGGTTATTATGATGCAGATCGAGAATGAATTCGGATATTATAGCGATGATACCACATATATGGAGAAGATGAAGGAACTGATGATAAAACATGGTACCAATGTTCCTATGTGTACCTCAGATGGCCCCTGGGGGGATTCTATGGACTGTGGAATGCTTAAAGGAATTCTTCCGACCGGAAACTTTGGTTCTAAAATGAAAGCACAGTTTGAAACTCTGAAAAAGTATACGGATGGCGGACCTTTGATGTGTATGGAATTCTGGGTAGGATGGTTTGATCATTGGGGAAACGGCGGTCATATTACCTCCGATTTAGCAGAAAACTGTAAGGACCTGGATGAAGCATTACAGAATGGGAATATCAACATATATATGTTTATTGGCGGTACCAATTTTGGATTTATGAATGGTTCCAATTATTATGATGTCCTTACCCCGGATGTTACCTCCTATGATTATGATGCAGTACTATCTGAATGCGGAGATATTACTCCCAAATACATTGAATTTCAGAAGATAATCGGAAAATATGTAGATCTTCCTAAGGTCAGCTTGTCAACCAAGATTAAGAAGCTGGCATATGGAGAGATAAAAATAAAGGAACGAGTGGGACTATTTGAAGCCCTGGAGGATATAGCGAGCCCAATCGAAAGTGTATTTCCAATGTCTATGGAGAGGATTGGACAAAATTATGGTTACATCCTATACCGTTCTGTCCTGACAAAGGAAAAAAAGCTGGAGAAGCTGCGTCTATGGAAGGCGAATGATCGTGCCAATGTATTTATTCGGCAGAAACCCGTGATTACCTTATATGATCGTGAGCTACTGTCAGAGCATGAGGTATCCTGTGAATTTGAAAAAAACGGCGAAATCGATATTCTGGTGGAGAATATGGGAAGAGTGAATTTTGGTCCATTGCTGGACTATCAGAGGAAGGGAATCGACGGAAGTGTACAGATCAACGGACATCAGCATATGAACTGGACACATTATGCGCTTCCGTTTGACAATCTGGAGCAGCTGGATTTTACAAAAGGATATACCGAGGGGTGCCCGGCATTCTATCGTTTTGAATTCCAGGCAAAAGAACTGGGAGATACCTTTCTCGATCTGGAGGGCTGGGGAAAAGGCTGCGTCTTCATTAATGGCTTTTCTCTGGGACGTTTCTGGGAGATCGGACCGCAGAAGAGACTTTATCTGCCGGCACCGCTCTTAAAAAAAGGGTTAAATGAAATCATTATCTTTGAAACCGAGGGCAGGTCAAGAGAAATGATTCTGTTAAAGGATGAACCGGATCTGGGCTGAAACTAAAATATGCAGTTATCAATTGTTTTTATAGAGCAAAAGGGAAGATTGAAATCTGTAGTAAACGGTTACATTACTATAAAATATTTTAGGTATGTTGCGCAAAAAAAATGTTCCCACCCATCCTGTATACCATGTTATGATTTCGACAAATGATTTCCGATAAGGAGTATTTGCAAATGAATCTTAAGCGAAAGCGTCCCCGAATTGGATACATTTGACGAAATCATAGGATAGACTTTTTGTTAGGGGTGTGAACAGTAACCTTATGACACTAATATCAAGCACATATTTAAATAATTATTGACATTGTATAAAGGCTATGTTATTATTGCTATATGAAACGGGTTACATTATTAATAATATTGTAATTATAACTAAAACATTTTGAGTCCAGTTATAAATATCTACGGTTATGTGTAATAAATCAACGTTATACCAATCTTTAAGCGTCATAGTATCTAAATCCATTCAGAAAGAATCTTCATTGAATTTGCTCGCAGAATTTGTGCCTGCGTGGCATTCATAAACTTCATAATGCGCAGAACAGGGAACCAGAGGGTTATTGTTGTCTTTATAAAGGCAATCATAGCCTTTGAGGATATAAGGTATTAAGCAGAAACAGGGGTGTCAGATTTGACATTACCAAATTAAAGGAGGAGGAAGGTTTATGATGAAAGAAAAGCGAATGAGAATAACAATGATAACGGTTGTTCTTTCCATGCTGATCGCAGCAATCTCCGGCTGTTCGAAAAAGAAACCGGATGAAACACCTGTAGGAGCAGAGACGGTAACAACTGCTCCGGATGAAGCGGGAGATACGAATGATACGGATGCTTCGTTGGGAGAAGTAAAAGTCTTGCGTTGGGGTACACACTGGGTGGCAGGATTAGATCCTAATTATAAGGATCCGACAACCGGTGAGTATACCTTGGATGAAGCCACAAGGCAGGCCTCTCTGGCGGCTCTTCAGGCGGCAAAGGACCAATTGAACGTTGAAGTTGAATTTATTCAATATGCAACAGATACGCGCAGTGAATTAATTACCAGCGTATTAGCGAATAACCCGGTTTGCGACATCGCGATCTTATGGGGAGGTTCTGAAAACACAGTATTATCGCAGAATATTTTACAGCCTTTGGATGATTATGAAGATATGTTTTCTGATTCGGAATATTCCTGGATGCTTTATGACAAAATGTATGGACACAATTATTTCTTAACATCGAAGCAGGCATTTATTCCAAGATGGCCCTTGATTTATAATGCTACCATGATCGAGAAAGTTGACTCACTCAAGGATGCAGACGGTAATACGATTTATCCTACCACCTTATTTAAGGAAGGCAATTGGACTTGGAGCACATTCAAGGATTACATATCTAAAATTAAAACCTATTATGCCAATACAGCAGCTCCGGATGCTTGTGAGTTTAAAACGGTTCAGGCATATGAGACGGATCATCGTTTTGCCGGTCTTTCTGCTATGTTTGCAGCAGGAGGCAGCATCTATGGTGCAGACGGCGTTAAGGCTGATTCTGCAGCTGCTCTGAAGGGAACTTCCTTTATCAAAGAACTTATGGATGCAGGTGTTATGACAGACTGCGGTCTATATGATGATGGGTATACACCGAAATGGTGCCAGGGGGCAAGTGACTTCCAAAATGGCGGTACGGTATTTACAGATTGTCCTGACTGGTGGATCGGCGGAACATCCTCTGCCGCAGCGGAACGTGGGGAATCGGTCGGCATCATTCCCTGGCCGAGACCGGATGATATGTCTGCGGATGATCCGAATTACCGTCAGGTATTAACGGTTGGTGACAGTATCGGTATCCTTAAGGGGGTTGATGCCGAGACAACAAAACTTGCGCTTGAATTTTTAAAAGTATACTATAGCACATACTACAAGACCTTAGGCGGTGTGGACAGCATAAGTGCATATAAGGACAGTGCTGCAACAGATCAGGCTGCCGGTTTTGGCTTTGATATCTTCAATGAGAAATACGGCGATGATCTGTTAAGCGCTTTCCAGTATGTTGCTAACCAGACAATTCCTAACGATTATTCTGACCTGCTTGGTTATAGAGGGATCTGGGATGATATTTTTGGTAAATCCCTATATGGTATCGATGGTTATGCATCCTATGAGGTATCAATCGCAGCGAATAAGAATCTATTTACGGATCTGGCTTCAAAGATGGAAACGATTTTATCCAGTGATGAAATCAGAGATAACATTGCACCTAATATTTCTGTTACGGATCCCCTGGTATTCCCTGCAGGAACAGATCCGTCAACAATTGCATTCTCCGATTATATATCGATTGTAGATGCTGTAGACGGTACTCTTGATGCTACTGCCGCAGCTTATGATTATTCCGCAACCGACTTTACTAAGGTTGGATCCTATAGTGACGGCTTGAAGGTGAAGGAAGCGGATAAATCAGGCAATGAAGCGAGCATGAATGCAGCCATTGTTATTTATAACCCGGATAACAAGACAGCTCCTACGGTTACACCGGTGGATGGATACCGTACCATCAAGATGGATGAGGATGCATCTGCAATTGCCTGGAAAGGTGATTTTATTGCAAGTGCAGTTGATGCGGACGGTCTTGATGTATCCGCGAATATTACTGCGGATATCTCCAGCCTTGATACATCAACACCGGATGAGTACGATGTGGTCATTACAGTAACCGACTTTGCCGGCAACAGCAGCAATGTTACATTGAAGGTAACCGTTGCAGCAGCGGATGAATAATCGAGGACTTACCATTAACTGGGGGTAACTTATAACAGTCCTATCGAACATTGAATTATGCAAATAACCCGGGTTGCTGTAAATTGTCTATATCATGGCAGTACATCTAATTTTCGTATTGATCATATAGAAACAATTTATGGCAACCCAATTTATACCATTATGTAACACAGTGATTCACCTTTATTAATTTTATCTGGAAAGGCGCAGGTATCCGTATGAAATTTAAGAAATCTCTGATCATAGTAACAGTTCTAATAATTATCCTTGCTGTGATTGCTGTAATTCATAAAAATAAGGATGCTTCTGGTGAAATATATGCGGTTCCGGCTTCCAATACTGTTGTTTACGACACTTCCTACCGGGAATATCTTGAGCAAAATGGCTATAACGGGATTATCGAGGATGCAGAGATAAACGTAGATCTTATCAATTATACGGTTGCGGATGCAATGTCAGCCAAGGTGACGGACCTTGGGGTAGCTACCGGAGATTCCGGTTCAATCACCTGGACCTTTGATGTCCCGAAGGAAGGCTTTTATAATTTAGAGATCGGCTATATTGCACAGCCGGGAACTACCTCAGATATTCAACGGCGTATCCTGGTGAACGGCGAAATCTCCTATGACGGCCTGGAACAGATCATATTCAAGCGTTACTGGGCGGATCAGACAATAGCAAGCAAAAATGGCAATGAAATAAGACCGAACACGGATGAAGTATACAAAGAGACAAAGGTTTTTGTGGAAGATTATCAAAGACGTATAGGAGAGCCCTTTGCATTTTACTTGGAAAAGGGTAAGAATACGATTTCCTTCGAAGTGATTAAGGAGCCAATTACGTATACAAGCATCATCTTTAAGAAAGCAGGGAAGGCTGCAGACTATAATCTGGTTATTAATGATTTGAAAAGCAAATATCCGGTTTATGATGATAAAGATATCATCTGCCAGGCAGAGCGTGCGGAAGGCGGCACGGTATACGTTGAGAAGAATTCATCTTCTATCAATATTCAAAAGAATTATTCTGATTCTTTGTTATATCCATACCATCCATATAAAATTAAGTACAACACCATTGGTGCAAATAACTGGAAGGAACCGGGCAATGCGATATCCTGGGATATTGCCGTGCCGAAGGAGGGACTTTATGAAATAACCTTTAAGGGAAGGCAGAGTCTGAAGCGGGGGGTAACCTCTGTCAGAAGATTATACATAAATGGAGCAATACCGTATTCCGAGATGAATGCAATCAATTTTGCATACAGCAGTAACATGGCAAATTATACCGTAGCAGATAGCAACGGAACACCGTATCTTTTTTATCTGAGGGAAGGTATCAATACAATTTCCCTGGAATGTGTTATGGGCGATTTCGGCACCATTATCAATGATGTGGAAGAAAGCATGGTCCAGCTGAATCAGATGTACCTTAAGGTAACCCAGATTACAGGACAGACACCGGATAAGTTTATTGATTATCAGATTACAAAGAAAATTCCGGATTTTGCAACGGTAATGGCAGCAGAAAGCGAAAGGCTGAACAAGATTGTAGATGAATTGGTAGCGATCACCGGTGAAAAAGGTGAAAATACCAGTCTTCTGGAGAAGATGGCAGTAGAAGCCGAAGGACTATCCAGGAATCCGGAGGATGTAGCGGATGAGATTGCGCAGCTAAAGGAGAATATTTCCGCATTAGGAACCTGGCTGGTCAACATTTCTGAGATGCCTCTGGAGCTGGACAGCTTTATCGTATCTGCTCCGAATGCCGATCTTAAAAGGGCTCAGAATACATTTTTCGAAAGTTTTTATTATGGAGCGATCCGCTTTTTTGCTTCCTTCTTTGTGAAAACAAGTCGGGTGAGTGAAGACACGGCTGCCCCCTCGGATAATACGATCAAGGTATGGATGGTTAATGCGGGAACCGCAGCAAATACCCAGTCCATCGGACGGGAGCAAGCGCAGATTATCCAGAATCTGATCGAGGAGAAATTCGCTCCGGAATCAGGAATCCATGTGGAACTGCAGCTGATACCGGTAGATGTTGTACTAAGAGCGGCACTGGCAGGCAACAGCCCGGATGCGGTAATCGGACTTTCGCAGGCGACCCTTCAGGATTTTGCAATGCGGGGTGCTGTCGTGGACTTATCCAAATTGGATAGTTTTTCGGAAGCAGCCGGCAGATATTATCAGAGTGAGATAGATGCAGCCTCCTATCTCGGCGGGGTATATGGGATTCCGGAGCAGGCGGATTTTATGATGCTGTTTACGAGAAATGATATTCTTAAGGAGATCGGTGCAGAAACGCCGAGAACATGGGAAGAGGTTAAAGAGATTCTGCCAATTTTGAAGAAGAATAATTATGAATTCTTTTTACCGAATGCGCAGGGAGCGCCAAATTTCTATCCCTCCATGGTTTATCAGTTTGGCGGAAATCTGTATCAGGGAGAAGAAGACGACTACGGTATCGCCTGCGATCTTGGAACCGAGTATGCGATGGAGGCATTTAAGACCTATACGGACTTCTTTACTAATTACGGATTTAATCCGAATGTTGACTTTTCGACCCGCTTTCGTACGGGGGAGATGCCGATTGGTGTAGTCAAATATACAACCTACTGCACTTTGGAGGTATTTGCTCCGGAAATTAAGGGCTTATGGTCCTTTCATCCGCTGCCGGGATATGAAAATGAGGATGGCACAATCAATAATACCTATGTTATAGAAACAGTGAACAGTGCTATGCTGCAGACTTCTAAGAAACAGAAACAGACTTGGGAATTTATAAAGTGGTGGACGAGCACGGATACACAGTTAAAATATGCCAATACGGTGGAATCCGTTATGGGAACCTCGGCACGTTATGCAGCGGCGGATCCCGGCGTAATCGAACAATTACCCTGGAGTAATACGGAACTGGAGCAGATCTTGACCCAGATGGAGCATTCCATCGGTATACCGGCGGTACCCGGAAATTACATGATGACACGAATGGTATTGTACGCATTTAACAATGTTGTGGCCGAGGGAGCGAACCCGCGAGAAACCTTATATCTAAATCTTAAGGAAATTGATAAAGAGCTCACCAATAAGCGGAAGGAATTCCATCTATCGGCGGTACAATAAGCAGCCCGAGGCATTGAATGTGTACTTTATATTTTGGAAGGAGGTACTTTCCTTGAAGAAAAACAAAGAACCGCTGGCACTGACATGGAAACGGCATAAATCCAAATATTTAATGATTGCTCCATTTGCAATTATCTTCCTTGTGTTTACCCTGATCCCTATCGTTGTGTCGATCGTATTAAGCTTTACATCCTTTAATATGGTGGAAGCGCCCCATTTTAACGGACTTACCAATTATATCAACCTGTTGGTCCGGGATGATGTATTCCTGATAGCCGTAAAGAACACCTTGCTTTTTGCACTGATTACCGGACCGATCAGCTACATTATGTGTTTCTTATTTGCGTGGCTGATTAATGAATTACCGCCGATTCCAAGATCAATTATTACCCTGGTTTTTTATGCTCCGTCCATCTCGGGTAATGCATATATGATATGGAAACTGATATTTTCCTCGGATACCTACGGCTGGGCAAATGCCTGGCTTTTGAAGCTGGGATTTATAAAGAGCCGTATATTGTGGTTTGAAACAGCGGACTATATTATGCCGATTCTAATTATTGTGCAGCTCTGGCTGAGTCTTGGTGTGAGCTTTCTTGCGTTCATTGCAGGACTTCAGAATGTAGATAAGTCCTGGTACGAAGCTGCGGCGGTAGAAGGTGTAAAGAACCGATGGCAGGAATTATGGTATATCACCCTGCCCTCTATGAAGCCACAGCTTATGTTTGGCGCTGTGATGCAGATCACAAGCTCTCTCTCCGTTTCGCAGCTTTCCATAGATTTGGCAGGCTTTCCTTCGGCAAACTATGCGGGACACACCATTCTGACACATCTTCATGACTATGGTAATATCCGGTATGAGCTGGGGTATGCTTGTACGATTGCGGTTGTACTCTTCTTCATCATGCTGCTATGTAATATTATTGTTCAAAAATTACTTCGTAAATTAGGTTAGTGAAAGGCTTGGTAATAAAATGAGAAAATTCTGTCGATTTCTTGCATCAAAATTAAGAGCAAGAAAAATAAGAAGAAGAAACCGGAGCCTTCTGGGAGATATCGGTTTGACCTTGGTCCTCGCTTTCTTCGGATTATTTAGTCTCTTTCCGCTTATATTTACGGTGGTAAACGCTTTTAAGCCGTTGAGTGAGATATTTATCATTCCTCCGAAAATGTCTGTGGAAAACCCAACTCTGAATAATTTTTTTGACCTGGCAACGATCGTGGAAAGTTTTCAGGTACCTTTGTCCAGATACATATTTAACACTGGTATGATAACCTGTCTTGGTACTCTT
Source organism: Lachnospiraceae bacterium (assembly GCA_003519685.1). Taxonomy (GTDB): domain Bacteria; phylum Bacillota; class Clostridia; order Lachnospirales; family Lachnospiraceae; genus Mobilitalea. The sequence continues at coordinate 36,630 of DOWG01000315.1, read as the reverse complement.
GGAACCGTACTTCTTGGTTCCATGGCAGCTTTTCCACTTGCGAAATATACCTTTCCCGGTTCGAAGCTGATGAGTAATATCATCGTGTATGCTCTGATGTTCAATACGTCGGTAACAGCGATTCCGAACTACCTCATCATGAGTAAGCTTGCTCTGGTTGACACTTATTGGGCCGTTATCTTGCCGGCGGTAGGCTCCACCCTGGGTTTGTACTTAATGAAGAATTTTATGGTACAGATCCCCGATGAGATGCTGGAAGCAGCTAAGATAGACGGTGCCGGTGAATTTAAGACCTATTGGAGCGTTGTTATGCCGCTTTGCAAGCCGGCATGGATTACGCTTATCATCCTATCCTTCCAGCAGATGTGGGGTACTACCGGCGGTGTATTTATTTACACAGAAGAGCTGAAGCCTGTCACCTATGTATTGCAGCAGATGGTGAGCGGAGGTATCTCCAGAACCGGTGTATCTTCGGCGATCTCGCTAATCATGCTGATGGTTCCTGTCACTGTATTTATATTCTCTCAAAGTAAAGTCATTGAAACGATGGCAACTTCCGGTGTGAAGGGTTAGGAGGAGCAATGAAGAAAAAGATATTACTTATTTTACTGGTATTTATGTTTGCTTCTGCTCCTGTGATAGCTTTGGCAGAGGAAGCAGATGGAACCAGTTATGCCTTCGATGGTTACACATATGACTGGTGGAAGAATGCGGTAGAAAGTCCCGCTGCCTTTCAGGTGGACAGAGTAATTAGTGAAGACAATATGGAGGGGATAAAGGTTCAGGGGATGAATGATGTCTGCACCAGCAAGGATGGACGTATCTTCCTTGTGGATACGCTGGAGAACAGAGTAGATATCGTTGACCGGGACGGGAATTTTATAAAATCCCTGAAAGTAATTCGGGATTCCAGGGATAAGATCGTGATTGATAAAACCGGTGCGCAGTTGGTATTAAATGCCCCGGAAGGTGTGTTCTTTCAGGAGAAAAATAACGAATTATATATTGCGAATACCGGAGCATGTAAAATAGTTGTTCTTGACGGAACTAACTATACCATGAAAAGAGTGATAGAAAAACCGGAGAATATGGCCGGCGTTTCCGAATTTAAGCCATCGAAGCTTGTTGTAGACAATGCAGGCCGCATCTATGTGGTAGTTCAGTCCAGTTATGAGGGCATCCTTGAGCTGAATCCGGATGGTACCTTCTCAAGATATTTCGGGGTTAATTCCCCTGCTATTAACTTTCTTGATTACTTCTGGAAAACTATTTCCACGGATAAACAGAAGGAGCAGATGAAGAAAACCTTTGCACCTGCCTTTAATAATGTTGCAATTGATTCGGAAGGCTTTGTCTATGCAGTAACCTATGATGCTGCGGCAGAGCATATGGTATTTCGTTTGAATTCCGGAGGTAAGAATGTGCTTCGTGAAGAAGGTAATACCCTTGTTACCGGTGATATTCACATAAGACACAGAACAGATAAAAGTCAGTTTGTAGATATCGCGGTTACCGATTACGGTACCTATGCTGTAATTGATAAATTAAAAGGCCGGATATTTTTATATGATTTTGACGGTGAGCTCTTGAACGCCTTTGGTTCTCTTGGTGATACGAAGGAATCCTTCCGGATGCCGTCCGGTATCGCATGGCTTGGCGACCATCTGGTGGTTACGGACAGCATTCTTAAATGTGCCTATATTCTGAAACCTACGGATTTTGGTGCAGCTGCACTCCAGGCCAGTGAGAAATATTACTATGGGCAATGGGACGATGCTCTCGCACTTTTTCAGGATATCCTCAAAATGAATGCGAACTATGAGATTGCATATGTAGGCATCGGTAAGAACTATTTAATGAAAGACGAGTATAAAAAGGCAATGTACTATTTTAAGCTTGGTAATAACCGTACTTTCTATTCAAAGGCCTATAACGGATACCGTGGAGAAGTATTACAGAAGCATTTTGGCATTGTAGCTGCAATTTTTCTTATCTTCATTACATCTATTATAATCTCCGAAGTCAGATATCATAAAAAGGAGGGCGGATATCATGCAGAGTGAGATCGTGAAAGAAAAAATGTATTACCTCAGATATGCCTTATTTCATCCTTTTGATGGCTTCTATGAAATCAAATACAGAAAGAAAGGCAGTACCTTAATCGCAACAATTATATTGATACTATATGGAATCATAAAATGTATTTCTTATCAATATACCGGTTTTATTATGAATTTTAATGCTATCTTTGAGATGAACAGTGTCTCGATTTTCATATCGGCCCTATCCCTTATTATTCTGTTTACAGTAAGCAATTGGACGGTAACGACACTGTTTAACGGAAAAGGAAATATGAGAGATATTTACATCGTATCATGCTATTCCCTTCTTCCGATGGTGCTCATCAATGCATTCACGGTATTTGCAAGTAACTTTATCATCAAGGAAGAGGTAATCATATTGAAATCAATACAGGGCATCGGAGCAGCATGGTTTGTCTTTGTTCTTCTGGCCGGTCTCTGTATTATACATGAATATTCTTTTGCGGTTAATATCAGGACGCTTCTGGCGACAGCTGTAGCTGCTTTTATTATCGTGTTTTTGGGCATCCTGTTCTTCTCTTTGCTAGAGCGCATGTATTATTTCATATCTTCCGTAGCACAGGAAATGATAAGAAGAATCCATTGATGGTCTGTTTCCTGCCGGGAGAAAGTATCTGCCTTTTGGAAGATTGTGCCGGTGGAATGGTAGAAGGGAGAAAGCATGAAGATATTTATTAGAATATTTGACCGATGGAAACCTGTAATCGATAAGCTAAAAAAGATATATCATAAGCATTTCATTGGAAAATTAACAGTGACCATCCTTGGTTTATGCATTATACCAATATTAATACATTTTATACCGATCCTTTTGGTGAAAGCGAGTCCGTTACCGGAGATAGAATATCAAGGGCTGTCGGCAGCAGGGAAAGAGATTGCCCATGATGCGGGAGAGGTACTGGCGGCAGAAAGCGGCAGCAGGCGTCTGTATATCAACAGTGCGGATATGATCTTAAAAGTGGAGGATAAGAATACCGGCAGGGTTTGGAGTTCTGCCGTTCCGGAGTCAGAACGGGCGTCGGATCTTGCCTTGCTGACAGTTTCTTATCTCGGTAAAGATAATAATCTTTATGAATGGGATACCTACACCTATTGCACGCAGCTTGGAAGCTATACGATCCGTCAGATTGATCATGGCATTCGAATTACTATGGATGTGAATGAGGGAGAGTCGGAACGCTTCTATGAATATTATCCCCAGAAGATGTCTTTGGATCGGTTTGAAAATTTTTTTCTTGGAGGAATGCAGTCACTCGTTGATTCTGGAAAAATCGATAAAGCGACCGGGGATAAATATAGAATGACACTGAAATTACTCTATAAAAAGAGTATAACAGAGGACTGCTATGCGGTTTCCTATAATGGAACTCCCCCGAGAAGCGCGGTAAAACAGCTCATAAAGCTTGCGGAGCTTCTTGGTTACACAAGACAAATGCTGATTGCTGATAGCGAGGAGATGGGACTTAGCGTATCTTTTGCGGAACCGGCGCAGTTTACGATTGTTGTGGAGGCTGTTCTGGATAACGATGATTTTATCCTAAGGGTTCCTACGCAGGAAATGGTAAGCAGTAACAGCTATTACACCATTCAGAACATAAAAGTAATGCCTAATTTTGGAGCGGTAAGCGCGACGGATTATGCCGATGGTTATATCCTTGTACCGGACGGTGCCGGTGCACTCTTTAAGTTTAATACGGCGAATTCTGCTGTTTCGGATTATATCAGGCCGGTCTATAACAATGACTTTTTATCTGATTATTATTTTGCACCTAAATACGAGGAAGAATTGATGATGCCGGTGTTCGGAATGACCTATGGAGAGTATCAGAATTCAACGCATGGTTTTCTGGGAATTATCGAAAAAGGCGCTGAGACATCCTATATCAATGTAAAACTTGCTTCTACAAGCAAGGATAGTCCTTCGGCCATTAATAAAGCATTCGCATCCTTTGATGTGACCCAGTATAGTAAGGTTAAGGTATATGGTCCATACAGCGATAACCAGGCTTCCTATCTTGCAGATTCTGGTTTTTTAGATGTGGATTATACGATCCGGTATCAGCTTTTTCCGGACCGGGTCACCTATTTTGATATGGCAGTAGCCTATCGGAATTACCTGATGAGGGAATGGGGGATCAAGGAAGCTTCCTATCCGGATAAGCTGAAGCTTTATCTGGATTTTCTAGGAACCATATCACTGACAAAACGTTTTCTTGGAATACCATATGACGCATATTATTCCATGACGACTTATGAAGAACTGGCAGAAATTATTAATGATCTGGGGGATAAAAATCTTGCAGTACAGTATTCCGGTTTCTTCAATGGCGGTTTTGAAAACAAATTAAATACAAAGGCCGATCTGACAGCTGCCAATGGTACAAAGAAGGAGCTGTTAAAATTAGAAGAGCTGGTCAAGGAAAAAAACATGGATCTGTTCTTCGAGGCATCGCTGGCGAAGGTATATGATAAGGGGAATGGTTTCTCAGCAAGATACCATGCAATTTATGATTATTCCAATTCTCCGGCGGCTTTGTACCGTTACCTTCCTTCCCTGGGAGTGCTTAACGGATATATTGGCTTTGATACAAATTATTTCTACCTTCTGTCCCCTCGTTATATGAATGGGGTTGTAGAAAAATTTCTGGCAGCATCAAAGGATTATGACAAGCTGTCCATAGCGGATCTTGCGCATTACAATTTTGCGGATTACCGATTTAGAAAGACAATCTCTGTTTACCAGGCGGGTCAGATTGTGGATGAGAATCTGAAAAAACTTGCAGAAAGCAAAGAATTATCTCTTTATAATCCGATGATGAAAAATGTACAATACGGCTCCTATGCAGAGGATATCTCCAGGGAAAGCAGCAATTATGCAACGATATATACCACGATACCATTTCGCCAGCTTGTCTTGAATGGCCTGATCCAGGAGACGACCAAGAATGTGAATATGTCTAGTTATAATTACACTTACTATGTACTTCAATCGGTTGAACTGGGGATATATCCCAAATTTACCCTGAGTGCCAAGAGTGATGATATCCTGCAGGATACACCCTATGCCTATTATTATGCTACGGAATACGAGAAGCAGAAGGATAGTATTCATCAGGTTTATACAGAATGTAAAGATGTCTGGGATAAGATAGGAAGAATGGAGATAACGAATCACACGATCTTGCAGGAGAATGTGTTTTGTACAGAATATGCTTCGGGAGTGTCCGTAATTACGAACTATAATCTGCATTCTGTAGTAGTGGATGGTAAAGAGATACCTTCTCTTGGATATCTGATGATACAGGAATAGAGGGGGTTGAAAGTATATAAGCTGCCTGACGGCAGGATGGAGGTTAAGATGAGAAGTAAGTTTCAGCTTAAATATAAAACAAGAAGAAAGCTAAATGGTTTCCTATATGTTTTGCCGTTTCTGATTGGTTTCTTTCTATGCTTTGCGATACCGCTATTTAATACAGTGATATACTCCTTTAACAAGGTCAGTGTGAATGATGCGGGCGGTATGAAGTTTGCATTTAACGGCATTCAAAATTACATTGATCTATTTACCAATGAGGTGACCACAGAGGCTCAGCCGATGCTGCGTCTTTTCGCAGATCAGAATATTATGATTTTAACCAATGTGCCATTGATTGTTATTTTCAGCTTATTTATGGCCTTGCTTGCCAACCTAAAATTCAAAGGGCGTGGTATCGTCAGAGTGATTTACTTTCTTCCGATTATCTTCGGAATTGAGGTAGTAACGAACATGCTGGCAATCACAACCGGAGGTGAATGGGCAAAGGAGAGTACCGGGTTATTCAGTGAAAGTTATATCAGTGTTCTTCTGATGCACTATACCGATATACCAAGGCGCATTCTACTGCCTTTGATATCCTATGTTGATAAAATATTTGATGTATTATCGCAATCCGGGGTACAAACCTTGATCTATCTGGCTGGCTTGCAGTCAATCAGTCCAAGCTTGTATGAAGTGGCTAAGATTGAAGGCGCGACAACCTATGAGACCTTTTGGAAAGTAACCATACCTTCGATTATTCACATTACCTTATTTGTAACGATATATACGATTGTAGATCTGTTTCTGAAATCTCCGATTGCCCAAGAAGCTTATAGTTTTGCCTTTGAGCAAAGTAAGATTGGAACCGGATCCGCCCTATCCGTGGTTTATATATTAAATGTACTTCTGGTACTTGGCATTGTTATGCTGGCATTGAGAAAGGTGGTAAAAAGGTATGAAAAATAAGCCCCAAAGCCATTCTCCGGGATTGGCAGTATATTTATTCAAGAAGAAAGTACAAAAGGTAATCCGGTCGATTTTCTTATTCTGTATAATTGTTGGTTTGTGCTTTACAATATTGTATCCGATTATCCAGCTGATCCCTTCCGTTTTCTCAAGCATAGAAGATCTGGGGAATCCGAATGTTATATGGCTGCCTTTGAACTTTTCTGTAGTCAGTTTTAAGGCTGCAATAAGATTTAGTATGCCTGAGGGAATCATGACCATGGTGAAATCGGTTCTGTATGCAGCAGGAATCATGGCCATTCAGGTGTTCTTCTCAGCGATGGCAGGGTATGCTCTGGCAAGGGTTAAATTCTTTGGACACCGTATCGTTTTCTTTTTAGTTATCCTGGTGTTCTTAATTCCGAGGCAGTCCTTGCTGCTGGCACAGTACATATATTTTACACATTTTAATGCATTTGGATTATTAAAGCTGTTCACTGTGGCAGGAGAAGTTAACTTGATTAATAAACCGATAACCTTAGTTTTGCTTGCAGTTTTTGGTTTTGGTGTTCAGCAAAGCCTATTCATCTTCATTTTTAGTCAGTTTTTTAAGAATATTCCGAATGAACTGGAAGAAGCAGCACTGATTGATGGCTGTGGTTTCCATAAAACCTATTTTAAGATCATGATTCCTAATGCGACACCTGCGATTTCAACCGTTGCGGTTTTATCCTTTGTATGGAATTACGGAGATACCTATTATACCAGTTACTTTAATAAAGATGGACCATACCTAAGCTCTATTTTGAATAAAACCTTTACTCCGGCCAATAAGCAATTTGTTTTAAATGCAGTTAAGGTATGGTTTGATATACCGTTAGCAAATGATTTTGCTTTTGATGCAATTAAGCAAGCGGCAATTTTAATTTTCCTGATTCCTTTACTTATTGTGTATTTCGGAGCACAGAAATGGCTGGTAGAGAATCTTGAAAATTCAGGGTTGGTAGGATAAAGAAACGGATGCCGAATTCACCGTATTTTTTAGAGAATGGAGAATTGTATGATGAAAAGGATGTGTGCTGCAATAATCTGCCTGGGTGCACTGCTTATGGGATGCTCTTATAATGATAATAGCAAGGAGAATATTATGAATCAGAGAGAAGATACAATAGCATTTACTTTCAATCCGTCTGTGCAATATCAGATCATCGAAAGCTTTGGAACCAGCGGCTGCTGGTGGTCCCAATATGTCGGCGGCTGGGATAAGGAATATAAGGATACCGGGCGCTCGGTACGGGATGAGATCGCAATGCTGCTGTTTGATAAAGAGTATGGAATTGGTCTTACCTGCTACCGTTATAATGTCGGCGCCGGTTCTGCAGACAGCAAAAGGGGAACCTATTGGGACACGCACCGCCGCGCGGAGAGCTTTGAAACAGCACCGGGTGTATATGATTGGAATAAGGACGACAATGCGGTATGGTTTATGAAAAAAGCGGTTGAACTTGGAGTTCAGGAGGTTGTCTTGTTCTCGAACAGTCCGCCGGAGCGGCTCACCATCAATGGAATGGCGCAGGTAAGTGCGGGTGAAAAGAAGAATATCCTGCCGGAGAATTACGATGATTTTGCTGTTTATGTCATGGATGTTGCTGAGCATTTTGTAGGAGAAGGAGTTCCGGTTAAATTTATTTCGCCAATTAATGAGCCGCAATGGGATTGGTTCGAAGGCCAGGAAGGCTGCCATTATGAACCCTCGAAAATTGCTAAAGTATACCGTGCCTTCTTAGAAGAGTTGGAGAGCAGGCCTGCGCTTAGCGGAGTGTCCTTGTCCGGACCGGAAAGCGGCGAATGGAAAGAAGATGCGGTTGCTTATACCAGTGCAATTCTGAATGATACTGTTTTAAACAGTCATTTTGATACCATTGATAATCATTCCTACTGGTCGGATACGGCCTCCAAAGCAGCATACAAGCGTTGGATCGATGCCAATTTTCCGAATGTGAAGCTTCGCATGAGTGAATGGTGTGAGATGGTGAACGGTTCTGATGTCACTATGGACTCAGCATTTCATCTTGCAGAGGTGCTGGTCGAGGACCTTACCGTGTTGGATGTGGTATCCTGGCAGAATTGGGTCGGTGTAGCACCGGGAGGGTATCGGGATGGATTGATCTATATAAATGAAGAGCAGAAAACCTTAAATCCGATAAAACGTTTATGGGGCTACGGGAATTATTCAAGGTTTATTCGCCCGGGATATCAGAGGATTGCTGTATCCGGAAGCAGTGAAGAGGCGGATGCTTTTAGACCGGTTGCTTTTGTTGGTACCAATGATAACGGTGGGGAGGAGCTTGTTCTTGTCTTGATAAACGAAGGGAATGAGAACAGGAAAGTTGTGCTTGACAATCAAAATGGATTAGAATATACGAATATGCGGATATATGAAACCTCAGAAGAGTATGATTTGCGTTGTATCAGGAATGAGGTATATAATCAGGGAAGTGTGATTGATATTAATAAGCAGTCCATCACAACAATTATTTTATCGAAGGAATAAAAGTATTCTAAGGATGATATTTATAAATCCCGATCGAAATTTTGCCGTCGTAACCCGTTTGTTTGGGCTGGTGGGTTACGACGGCAAAATTTTAACCCTTATTCTTTGTATATCAGTTCGAAACAGGAGGGGTCTCCTCGCCGGGTTCGGAGCAATGATCTGCCCGTTCATTATATATTTCCATGATTATATTCTGGGAATAATCTCCGAATTTCTCACCGAAGAGATTGAAGCCGCCCACATATCTGGCATCCGGTTTAACTCCTATTTTAAAAGAAATATAGTTCAGCGTATCTAATTGTAACGATTTTATGGTGTAATCCGATACCTTTATCTCATCAATATAGCATCCGTTGTCTGTAATCCATATCCTTCTCAAATCGCCGTATTGCGTGGAGGATTCGCTCCACCATTCTGGATTCAATCTCCCCCTCCTACCGCCATAATCACCGGGGCATTCAATGATACCAACTTCTATTCCGTTGATCCATAGGCTCACATCGGATCTCCAGTTATTGTTATATCCTAAGGCTTCCGAGCATATTTCAAAGGTGAACTGAACCTTATTCACGGTGTGCGTTTTTATTACATTGTTCGAAAACCGATATTCAAGAAAGCCTTTTGATAGCCAGATCAGCTGTGCCTTAAAGCGGTCCGGGCAGAAAAATCCGCTTAGGCTGTCCTCGGCTCCCAAATAGCTGGTTTCTGAAACAATACCGCAGGGCGGATAAACATCATAATTAAAGTAGCTGCCGATTGGAATATTTTCTTGGTATAGCATTTGATTTTTGCCGGATATAATGGTATGAAACAAATCGATATCAACCCGCGACACTAAAACACCGCAGAGCTTCTGCGATCCTTTGGAACCGGGAATAGGCTGAACAAAGATTAATCCGGCGTTTTCTAAAGTTTTGATATGCAATGCGGCACTGGAGGCCGGAATATTAAAATATTTAGCAACATCCGATATGATTGCCGGCTTTTCTGCCAGATAATATAAAATATCTAGTCGTATGGGAGAAGATAATGCTTTACCTATATCAGCCAGCTTTTCTTTTTCCATAAGATTGATTTCTAATACACTTTTCATACGATAGTTCTCCTTACAAATTAGGCCTTCTAATGATACAAATTATAACATTCTGTACCTGAAATTTCAAATGATTTATCTTTGGGGAGCAATGGGGTAAGAGCGCGGTGTTACTGTTCACACCCCTAACAAAGTCTATCGTATGATTTCGACAAATGATATCCGATAAGGAGTATTTGCATTCGTCGGTACTTTGGCTCCGTATTTTGGAGCCTTATGTANNAAATCATAACATGATATACATGTCGGGTGTGAATAGTAACAGCGCAGTCTGTCTTTTTATTTAAAAATATTATAGCGTATATTCCTGCACGAGGCAACAAGTAAAGACATAGTTTATGTTAAAAACAAGAATTAGAATAGTATGTACATAATTTATGTATATAGCAGTAGTGTATAAATACATGGAAAAATTAAATTATTTTAAATAAGTTGCATAAATGTATTGACACATATTGCACATAGTGGTAATATAATCAACAAAGAAAATGATTGTTCAATTACATAAGTTGAACATAAAACATGTAATAAAAGATTTTTACCACGATTTTTATATAAACATATATACTGTAATAACATAATATATGTAGATAAATAATCGTATTTAAATGAGCAATGATATGAATGACTTTCCTATCTTTACTTAAATTAATAACATGAAGAGGAGAATTAAATATGCTTAACGAATATCCAAGACCTCAGTTCGAGCGGGATGATTGGACGAACCTTAATGGTGAATGGAATTTTGTTTTTGATGATGAGAATGCAGGTGAAGCTGACAAATGGTATCAATGCTTCCCATCTGCCAGGAAAATACTTGTTCCCTATACCTATGAGACAGCCCTTGGCACCATCGACGATCCATCCTACCATCAGGTAATCTGGTATAACAGGAAGGTTGATCTGACAACAAATGGGAAGGAACGCATTATATTAAATTTTGAAGGTGTCGATTATCTGGCGAAGGTCTGGGTCAATGGCAGCTTTGCCGGTGTTCATACAGGAGGATATGTGGCGTTTTCATTGGATATTTCAAAAGTTGCCGTAGATGGTGAGAATGATATTACGATACGCGTGGAGGATAGCTTCAGCTGCGTGCAGCCAAGAGGAAAACAGCGTTGGAAGGAGGAAAGCTTTGGCTGCTGGTATGTTCAGACGACCGGTATCTGGAAAACAGTTTGGTTGGAGAAGGTTCCAAGCTGCTATCTGGCGAATGTGAAGATTACGCCGGACATCGATCATGGAGAGGTTTCCTTCTATGCAAAGGTTGTCGGAAGAAAAAACGATACAGATACAATGCTTTGTTGTGAAATAACCCTGGAGGATCAAGAAGTATGCAGCACCAACATTAAGGTTGATGCAGACTATGTTTCCTTCAAGCTCAGTCTTGCCAATGAGAACGAGCCATGGAAGGTGGCGCTATGGTCACCGGATAATCCCCGGTTATATGATGTTAAGTTGACGCTATCCGAAGGCGGCGCTAATACGGACAGGGTAAAAACATATTTTGGAATGCGTAAGATCTCGATTGATGGAAACAAAATATTACTGAACAACCGTCCGCTCTACCAGAGATTGATCTTAGATCAGGGATATTGGAAGGAATCACATCTTACTCCTCCATCGGAGGAAGCGATCATAAAAGATATCGAGCTGATTAAGGAAGCAGGATACAATGGCTTAAGAAAGCATCAGAAGATTGAAGACCGCCGCTTTTTATATTGGTGTGATAGAAAGGGATTGCTGGTTTGGTCGGAGATGGCAGCCCAATATACTTTTAATGAGGATGCGATGAAGGTATTTACAAAGGAATGGATGGAAGTTGTAGAGCAGAACTATAACCACCCAAGTATCATAATCTGGACGCCTTTTAATGAAAGCTGGGGCGTGGAGAGGATATATTCGGATAAGAGGCAGCAGAAATTTACGGAGGCCATCTATCATCTGACCAAAGCGTTTGATCCGATGAGACCGGTGATTGTAAATGATGGCTGGGAGCATACGGTATCGGATATTGTAACACTGCATGACTATTCCGAATGGGGAGAGGAAATCGCTGACAGATATGCAGATCCGAATGAGATTCTGTATAACAGGATACCTTTTAATAAACACCGCTATGCTTTTGCAGAGGGGTACAGCTATCAGGGTCAGCCGGTAATAATCAGTGAGTATGGCGGTATCGCATTTGATTCAAAGGAGGGATGGGGATATGGAAGAAAGGTTCAGACCGGAGAAGATTTTCTGGAACGTTTCGACAGTCTCACCTCAGCGATCCAAAGGCTGGATTATGTCTGCGGCTTCTGCTATACACAGCTGACCGATGTACAGCAGGAGGTAAATGGACTTTACACCATAGACCGGGAACCGAAGGTTAATATAGCGAAAGTGAAAAAGATCAATGAAACATGTATCTGAGAGAAAGGTATGGGGGAAAATGGGAAAATATAAGAATCCGCTCCGATTGGAGAATCAATGGTCGGAATATGAATGCGGAGATCCGTTCATAATGCGTTTTAACGGTTTGTACTACTTCTATTGCTCCAGTGCCGGGGAATATATCAAGTGCTGGACTTCGGAGAATCTTATTGATTTTACATATATGGGAAGTGTCTGCGACGATCCGCTGATAACCGGAGCATATGCTCCGGAGGTTACCTATTATAAAGGCAGATTCTATATGATTACCTCTCCGAAGGGGAGCGGACACTATCTTCTTGAAGCAGAGAATCCGACGGGACCGTTCCGAATCATCAGCGATAACTATGGTCTGGCTATCGATGGGAGCTTTTTTGTCGATGATGACGGAAAGGAATATATGCTTCGGGCAGGTCACAACGGGATTGTCATTCATACCATGCCTTTCCCGAATCAGATTGATGTGAACGGGAAGCTTATCCCTGCGGCTTACCTGAATTACTGGACGGAAGGTCCTATGATTCTGAAGAGAAATGGCTTCTACTATCTGACCTATACCGGTAACCACCTGCTGAGCAAGGGTTACCGTGTCGCATACAGTGTATCCGAAACGGCACCCGATCATGGATACGTTAACTTAAAGAATAGGACGCTGCTGATTGAAAATGACCCGGAGTTCCATGCGCTCGGACATAGCTCCAGCTTCCTTGCCCCGGATCTGGACAGCTATTGTATCGCATATCATTCCTTTGATTTAGACAGTAATCCTCACAGGAGAAGCGCCAATATCGACCGGCTGTATTTTAACGGCGCAAGAATGTACTGCAATCCCATCTGGTGGGAGCAGGCAGCTCACAGAATGCCGGATTTTTCGTGTCGCGGTACGGAAAAGCTGCAGGAGATTACGCTGGAGCAGAATACATATTGGGTTACTCCGGTGGAAACGACGGCAAACTATACGGCAGAATGGAATGTGAAGCCCGGCAGTCAGGAGATCCATCTGATCTATGGGTTAAAAGAGAAACGGTTTGGTAGTATTCGGCTTCGGAGGGATCATACTTATCTCATCCTGGAATGCGATGAGGAGAAGGCGTCCGGCAGGCTAAATGATGCAATCAGCTTTGATGGAAATATTACAATACGTTTTGCCGTAAAAACGGATGGAGTTATGGATGTTTATATCAACGATAAGCATCTATGCCGGTATCCGACCCAATTCGAGGAAGGCGTATTTGGAATAGAAAAAAAGAGCAGCGATGTGATCGGCTACATAGCATTTTCTTCGTGTACAGAAGGAGATGGAGATAAATATGCGGATAAAGCAATTCCGGGAAGGTTCGATGCAATCCACTGTTGGGAAGAAATTCAGAAAGTTCCTTTTCATGAGGCAGGTCTTACGATATATGCAGGCCTTCTTGCAACAGAGAAACCGTATACCTATTCCGTTAATGTGAAAAGTGCAGGAGTCTATCGGTTGATTGCTAAAATGAAGAGTACACTGCGGGAATGCGAAATCCACGCAATGACAGAAAGCGGAGAAACCATCTTAACGGGCAGCCTGTCCGGTATCTGCAATGAGGGAGGCTATGAGAAGGTATGGATCGGCAACCTGTATCTGGAACAGGGAATACAAAAGATCGTATTCAAAGCATACGGCGATGATGTAATTATAGATGCCTTTGAATTTGTCAGACATAGTGATGCTACGCCGATGGAGGTCGTTAAGGATGGCAGTCTGGTTACGGACAGCCTGCGTATTCTGGGACATAAGAGTACAAAAAGTCTGATTCATAAATATTGCGGTTTTACCTGCGCTGAAAATCATGGAATGGGTTTTCTGGGCGAGGATGGAATGAGTGACTACCGGATAGCTTGCGTTATCAATTTAAACAGCTGCGATACCGGTGATCTATCCATCTATCTTCGTGTCACAAAGGAATCCTGGTTCCATGCCCAGTTAGCGGAGGCGCTGTTCGGTTACCGGATTCGGATCAATGTGGATGGAATCCGGTTATATCGGGAGTCCTATGACGAAAAGTTCCTTGCCTTTTATTCCTTTGGGGAACTTTCTTCCGCAGCAAAACAGGAACTTACCATGGAAGCAAAACAGTCGAAAATAACAGTATCCATCGGTGACCGGGTGGTTATTCAATATGTGGACCCGGAACCCTATCTCTACGGGAAGATTGGAATGGAGGCAACCGGCGAAGGGTTTGGACTGGAATATCTGAGGGTATATTAGCAAAAGAGGTGGGTAGGAATGAAGGGAAAAAATAAATTTACAATAAGTTTACTGGTGATAGTGATGTTCATCCAATGGAATATACATCCCGAAGTATTATCTTCAGAGTCTATCCCTTCCTATGCAAAAGCAGCAGCGGATATAACGGTATCTGATCTGAAGGATATCTACTTATCCATGGAAAATGTTCCGGATACCGATTACCAGAAATATCTGAGCCGCTATGAAACAGAATGCTACTTGGGGGATACCATTACCTATTTGGATAAGAAGCTTTATCCGGGAGATATCATTGTGGAGGAGTGTCATGCGGTGGATCTGACGATTGAGGTCCCGGCCACAGCACTCTATGTCTTAAGCTTTGATTACTGCACACTTGGGGATAATATTTTGCAGACGAAGATGGGACTTAAGGTGAACGGAGCCTATTCCTATGATGAATTAAAGCGGCTGTTCTTAAGTGACAGCTGGCTGACCGGCGAAATGGAGCAGGATAGATACGGAAATGAATGCGTATCTATGCCGGTCAAGGAAAAGGTATGGGGGATATCCTATCTTCATGATACGGGGTTTCTGTTCAGCGATCCGATGATGCTCTATCTAAAGAAGGGTGCTAACACATTAACCTTTGAGGCAGTGGAGGGATCCTTCCAATTGGGAAACCTTTACCTTTCCGGACCACAGGTTATTTCGGAAGATCCGGAGGAAAACGCTGCCGGGGATCAGGTGATTGTCATAGAAGCGGAGGATATCACCTATCGAAATTCACCCAATATAAGAGCGGATTCGGAATATAATACGCAGTTGACGCCCTATGATCCGAAGAAGAAATTATTGAATGTGGTTTCGGAAGCCTCCTTTAAAACCGGAGGAACATGGATTGCCTATGAATTTGAAATACCAAAGGAGGGCTGCTACCACTTAGCCTTTGACTACAGGCAGAGCACAAAATCGGATTTTAAGGTATACCGGAATATCTATATTGATGGAAAGAATCCATCGAAAGCATATAAGAATTTTGCGTTTCCCTACGCAAGAAAATATACTCGTATCAGCGTACCGGCACCGGTTTATCTAACGGAGGGCAGGCACCTCCTAACGATAGAGGTTTCCCTGGACTATATGAGGGATGCAATCAATATTCTGGATAGAATTACAAAGGAAATTAATGAACTGGCGCTTTCCGTCAATAAGATAACGGGCGGGAATACGAATAAGTACAGGGATTTCGATCTGGAAGCCTATGGATTTTCAGTGGAGGAAAAGCTGCGAAACTGGGCGGATATCATTGATCAGGTTCATGGCGCACTATCCTCATTGAATCCGGAAGTGAATAATGTGGGTGAAATATCGCAGCTGAAGATCGCCTCCAGCTCCCTGCGCAGATTGGCAGAAACGCCGAATGAACTGCCCCAGAAGCTGAACCAATTCTCCTACGGGACAAGCTCCGTCAGACAGAATCTTACGAATGTGATCAGCAATATCAATGTGTCGCAATTAGGCCTGGACAAGATCCTTTTCTATCAGGATAATGCCGAATTGCCCAAAAAGGTTAGTCTTTTTACATCCCTACAGTTAAATCTGGAGCATTTCTTTGCATCCTTTGGCAGTCAGGATTATGCACCGGATTATGACAAGGATAAGGATACCTTGCAGATATGGGTAGCGAGACCGAGACAGTATCTTGAAATCATGCAGAGAATGGCGGATTCGGATTTTACGAAAAAATACGGGATCAATGTTGATCTGGCGATTGTACCGGACCAGCAGAAGCTGATCCTTGCTAATGCTTCCGGCAAGGCACCGGATGCGGCTATCGGAATCAGCTCAGCCAATGTATATGATTTGGCACTTCGGGATGCCTTATCCAATATGCGGGATTTCGATAATTTTAAGGAAGTAGCGAATCGCTTTGCGCCGGGTATGCTCATTCCTGGTATCTGTGATAACGGAGTCTATGCGATGCCTGAAACCTTCAATTTCTATGTACTATTTTACCGCACGGATATCTTGGAAAGCCTCGGACTTTCTGTTCCGGATACCATGGATGAAGTCAGAACAATGCTGCCGGAGCTTGAGCGGATGGGATTAAGCTTTAATATCCATACTGCCAACAATGCAGTGAAAGATTTTGCTGCGACGACCCCGTTTATCTTCCAGAGCGGCGGAAGCCTGATCAAAAACGGTGAAATGACAGCCAACCTGGATTCGCCCGAGGTCATCAACGGATTGAAATACCTGACCGAGAATTTTACGATCTATGATATGGAATATGAGGTGCTCAGTTTCTATCAGCAATTCCGGGACGGAAGGATGCCGATCGGTGTTTCCAACTATGCAACGTTCAATCTGCTGATTAATGCAGCACCGGAGATTGCAGATTGCTGGGACATTGCACCGTATCCCGGACTGGTAAAGGAAGACGGAAGCGTTCTTCGGTATACCTCGGGTGCGGCAGAAAGCTGCATCGTATTCCGTTCCAGCGAAAACCCGGAAGGCGCCTGGAAATTTATTGATTGGTGGACTTCGACGGAGGTTCAGACGGAGTTTGCATACACATTGCAATCCACGCTGGGCAATGAGTATCTATGGAATTCGGCTAATCTGGATGCTATTATGGCATCTCCTTGGAGTACAAAACATAAGGATGTAATTTTGGAGCAGATTTCCTGGACCTATGAAGCACCCAAGCTGCCCGGAAGCTACATAATAGAACGTGAGCTTGGCAATATTCTTGTCAATGTTGTTACGAAGGGGACCAATCTACGCACGGCGGTGGATGATGCCGAGAAAAAGATCAACCGGGAGTTGCAGCGTAAATTAGTAGAGTTCGGTTATATGGATCGGAACGGCAATATTCTCAAAGAGCTGACAGTACCGGATATGGAAATGGTGAAGGAATGGTTAAAATGAAGTCAAAATTGAAAAAAATAAATGTGGCATATTACTTTTTGCTGCCTTATCTGCTGCTGTTCGTTACCTTCATTATTCTGCCGATCATTGCAGCAATCGTGCTGGGGTTTACGAACTATAACGCAGTTCAGAAACCGGAGTTTGTGGGTTTTTCAAATTATATCAATCTATTGACCCAGGATGACATATTTATGCAGAAGGTTTTACCAAATACCTGTATCTTTGCCCTTATCGTAGGACCTGTTGGCTATGCGCTGTCATTCCTGCTTGCCTGGATGCTTTCGCAGATCAGCAGAATACCAAGAACGATCCTGGCATTATTGATCTATTCCCCGTCTCTGACCTCAGGTGTGGCCATGGCGGTTGTCTGGAAGATCATCTTTGCCGGAGACCAGATGGGCTATATTAACTATCTTCTGATGGAATTAGGAATCATCAATGATCCGATCCTATTCTTAACGGATGGAAAATACCTACTGGTTATTATGATTATTGTATCCCTGTGGAGCAGTATGGGAGTGGGTTTTTTGGCTATTCTTGCAGGTATCCTTAACATTGACACACAGATCTATGAAGCAGCGGCGATCGATGGCTTACGCAATCGTTTTCAGGAGATGTTCTATATAACGATACCAATGATGAAGCCGCAGATGCTGTTTGCCGCGGTGATGTCGGTAGTCAATACCTTTTCAACGGGGGCGATCGGCGTACAGCTCAGCGGAAGCAGTCCGACCCCGAATTATGCAGGGCAACTGATGGTAAATCACATCGAAGATTACGGATTTACCCGCTATGAGATGGGATATGCTTCTGCAGTATCCTTGGTTCTGCTTATCATCATCTACAGTATTTCAAAGTTTGCACGAAAAATATTCCGGGATGATTAAGGAAAGGAGCAGTAATGAGATATCTAAATTATTTGAAAAAAGGAATCTTTCCTGCGATATTCTTCTTTGCCCTCTTGATTCATCCTATGAAAGTAAATGCAGTCGAAGCACCTTATACAACATTGACCCAGGACAAGGATGGGCACTATGTCAATACGCAGACCGGATATATTCCTTTTGCTGTCTATGATAAATTCGGTGAGAAAAGCTTAAAAAAGCCTTCGGATCTATTCCTTTCCACGGACGGCAAAATGTACCTCGCGGATACCGGCAACCATAGGATTCTTATCTGTGACAGGAAGGGAAATCTCATAAATAGCATTGAAGAGGGATTGATGGGACCTACCGGGATCTACGTTGATGAAGATGGCACCCTCTATGCTGCGGATCCTAAGGCAAAAATGATTCTGGTCTATTCGAAGGATGGTAATCTTATCCGGCAATATGAAACCCCTGTAAGTCCCCTGTTTGCTCCGAATAGCAGATATGCTCCCAGCAAGCTGGTGGCGAATTTATCCGGAAGTGTCTATGCACTGTCGGAGGGGAATGAAAACGGTATTCTGACATTTGGCAGCCATGGTGATTTCTACGGGTATTTCGGTGCCAATAATACAAACATCACATTTAAAGAGATTTTGCGGAGAATATTTTTTACAGAGGAAATGAAAAATGCATTCAAGAGCAATGTTCCGTCCGCCGCCATTAATCTTGACATAGATCGGAACGGTTTGATCTATACGGTCACACAGGGAGCCGATTACGGCGGTGTTAAGAAATTCAACATGGCGGGGAAAAATATTCTGCCGGAGGGATACGATGATAATCTGGTAACCGATATTGCCGTCGGAGACATTGAAAATATATTTACCATAACCAATAACGGATATATCTATGAATATTCCAGGGAGCATGAGTTGTTGTTTCTGTTCGGCGGCAAGGATGACGGCAAGAACCGGACCGGTCTTTTCATAGCTCCGGCAGCGATCGATGTGGATGAAGAGGGAAACCTCTACGTATTGGATTCGGAAACCGGAAGCATTACGGTTTTTGAACAGACAGAGTATGCGAAGACAGTACATACGGCATTGAATCTGTTCCAGGAGGGCTACTATATAGAGAGCCGCGAGCCCTGGGAAGAGGTCTTACGAAGAAACAGCCTATTTGATTATGCAAACCGCGGAATCGGCAAGGCATACTATCGCTTGGAGCAATATGCCGATTCCATGGAGGCAGCAAGACTCGGCGGAGATAAGATCGGCTATTCCGATGCGTTCTGGGAAATCCGGAATACCTGGCTGCAGCAGAATGTGGTCAAGATTTTCTTTGTTCTTCTGGCTTTGGTATTCCTTAAGAAGCTTATCGGAAGAATCAAGGATAAGGCCCCGGTGCTTCGAAGTATCACAAAAGGCATTCGTTATATCAGCAATAAAAAGCTGGTAAAGGAACTGGCATTTTTAAAATATATGCCGAAGAATCCGGCGGATGCTTACTATGGGATAAAGAAGGAAGGAAAGGTTTCCATACGATCTTCAACGATTGTCTATCTCCTGTATTTTGTCATCTATGTAATTAACAAATATTACAGCGGCTTCCTGTTTAAGACGGTCGAAGACGGGTATTACGAGATTGGCACGGATATGCTGCAGGTATTCGGTGTATTTGCACTCTGCATGATCAGCAATCATCTGATTTGCTCCATAAGGGACGGGGAAGGTTCCGCTAAAAATATCTATTGTGCCTTTGCTTACTGCCTGATGCCTTATATCTTCTTAAAACCTGTGGTGATTGTACTAAGCCATTTTCTTACCTATAATGAAAGCTTTATCATTGCATTTATGAATTTTCTGATTGTTACAGCAATTGCAATCCTGGTCGTTGTTATGATAAAGGAGATACAGTCCTACACCTACAGGGAAACCTTTACTTGTATTTTCCTGACGATATTCACGATGCTCCTTATCCTTGCGGCAGGCTTTATTATCTTTGCATTGATCAAACAGGTTATGGATTTCATCGTATCCATTGTAAAGGAGGGATATTATCGTGGAAAGTAAAAGATGGGTGATATTGGCTGTCCTGCTATGCCTTATTGCATCCGGCCTGACCTGCTCCGCGAAGGCGCAGAAGGACACTGCGAAACCGCAACAGGAAGCGACAGCTCATACTGTGGCAGCTCCCGAACGAGACCGGAATGGATGCGTGGTTATGGAAAATAGCCGCTATTTGATGTATCTGGATGAAAAGACCCTTGGCATTTCCATCGAAGACAGGGAAACAAATTTTACCTATTCCTCAGTGATAAAAGATGAAAAGTCCAATCCTTCCTGGCAGGGCTTCTTAAATTCCGGTGTCTCTGTGGAGTTCTACACCCAGAAGTCGACGATGCCGGAAAGGGTAGATTTAATTGGCGGAACTCCTGCGATTACTTATTCCTATTATACGGATGGGTTTGATGCATTGCTGTCCTATGAAGCCTATGAATTTCAAATGACGGTTGAAGTCAGACTGACGGAGGACGGTATGACAGCAGGGGTAAAGAAGGACAGTATCGCAGAAGGTGAGACCTATAAGCTGGGTGCGGTTTATCTATATCCGATGTTTGGCGCAACAAAGCTGGGAGAGGAGACCGGATACATGTTCGTACCCG
Organism: Lachnospiraceae bacterium; assembly: GCA_003519685.1. Taxonomy (GTDB): domain Bacteria; phylum Bacillota; class Clostridia; order Lachnospirales; family Lachnospiraceae; genus Mobilitalea. Next base: position 15,531 of record DOWG01000315.1, on the reverse strand, counting down.
AGGGTGCAGGCGCCCTTATTGATTTGAAGGATAACAACAGCCGGTATAAAACTCCTTATACGAAGAAAATATTCGGCGATAATATCGGGATTGACAAATTTGCCGTAAGTGAATTCGGTCGTCCGTCTGTTACGGAACCGGAGCCGGTCACCATGCCGGTATTCGGTATGGTATATACAGAGGAGCAGCAGGGCTTCTTAGGAATCGCAGAGGACGGAAGGTACAATGCACAGATACTAGCGTACCCCAACGGGGTTATTACGGAATATAACTGGATTACCGCAAAGTTTATCTTCCGGGAGGTCTATACGAAGCAAACCACAGCATCCACCGGTGTTCCATCCTATGAGAAAGACCCCTATATGAGGGATATCAAGATACACTACAAATTGGTTTCCGGGGATCAGGCAAATTATACAGGACTGGCAAAAGCGTATCAGACCTATCTGCTGCAGAAAGGGGATTTGAAAAAACAGGAGGATACCTTTGAAATGAAACTGGACTTCTTCGGTGCAGATTCAAAGAAATGGTTTATCTATGATGTTGTAGTTCCCATGACCACAGTGGAGCAAATGGGGGATATCCTGCAGGACCTGTCGGAGAATGGTATAAAGAATATCCTGCCGGTCTATTTTGGCTGGCAGTCCAAGGGAATCTCATTAAATTATGGGAGCGGCAATTTTAAGCTGGAGGGTAAACTCGGAAAGAAGAAGGAGCTGTTTTCCCTGATAGAAAAACAGAGAGAAAACAATATCGATATCGCACTGCAGCAGGATTTTCTAAAAGCAAATCCCGGCAGGTTCTACAATACATCAAAAGATATCGTAAAAGGCATTAATCAGATTATCGTTGAAGAACCTACGAATGCCTCGGTATTTAAGACAATGTATTATCTTACACCGGCAAAGGCGATCAGCCATGCAGAGAAATTCGCAGATTACTATTCCGGCAGTGCAGTCCATGATGTTGCATTGACCTCCGCCGGCAATATGCTATTCTCCTGTTATGCAGGAGGAAAGATATATTCCCGGGGCGATACGGCAGAAAAGATTCAGAAAATAGGGGAAGAGCTGAATGAATTTAATCTTTCCTTTGAGAAACCAAATGCGTATTTATGGAAATATACCATGAGATATTTTGATATGCCGATGGCAACCTCGAACTATGCATACCTGAGTAAGGAGGTACCATTCCTGCCGATCGTCATAAAAGGTTATATACCATACTGGGCGTCAGACAGCAACTTTGAAGCAAATGAAAAGCTGTTCTTCTTAAAAATGGTTGAATACGGAGCATATCCCAGCTTTCTGGTGACAAAGGAATCGCCAAGCCGGCTGAGAAATACAAATTCCTCTTACATAGTTACCTCACAGTATGAGGTATTAAAGGATACCATGAAGGATTACTATGAGAGAATCGGAGAAGCACTTCGTCTGGTGGAAGGTGTTCCGATCAAGGCCCATGATTATCTGACGGACAATATTGTATCCGTGGTTTACGAGAATCAGGTGGAAATTATCGTGAACTATTCCAAGGATGATTACATTCGGGGTGGTATTATGGTTCCGGCAATGTCGTTTACAGTCAATAAGAAATGAGGGAAGCATGGTATGAAAAAACATAAAAAAATACTTACGATGTCAAGAAAACACAGCATAACCGGGCTGCTGTTTGTTCTCCCCTGGATTGCAGGCTTTTTGATATTTTTCCTCTATCCGTTGTGCCAATCCATAATATACAGCTTCAGCAAGGTAACAATTACTGCAAAGGGAAGAAAATTAACAAATGTCGGGTTAAATAATTTCCGATACTTTTTTACTAAGAATCCGTACTTTATCGAAACATTGATTGCGTTTCTTAAGGATATTATCCTGGAGGTACCCTTGATCCTTGTGTTTTCGCTGATCCTCGCTTTGCTTTTAAATCAGAAAGTAAAACTACAGGGACTTTTTCGGACACTGTTTTTTCTTCCGATTATCGTTGTCAGCGGGCCGGTGCTTAATATGCTGCTGAGCGAGGGTTCCTCAACCATACCGCTGATCGAACAATATGGTTTGTATAGCATCATAGACAATAACTTCCCGAATTTTCTGGTAGAGCCGGTATCCAATGTTTTCAGTCAATTGATCCTGATCCTGTGGTATTCGGGAGTACCGATTCTGATTTTTTTAGCTGGACTTCAAAAAATTGATAGTTCCCTGTATGAAGCATCATCAATTGATGGATCCTCCTCCTGGATTACTTTCTGGAAAATCGTACTGCCGTCGATTAAAGGTATGATTCTGATCAATGCGGTTTATGTAATCGTATTCTTGGCAACATCGGAAATAAATGAGCTGATTATCTGGATCAGAGATAGTATGATGGATGCCTCGAATCGGGGCTTTGGTGTCGCATCGGCAGCAGCCTGGATATATTCCTTCAGTATCGCGATCCTTCTTCTGATCAGCTATCTGCTGTTTGGCAGGGAGAAAAAGGTTAAGGTAAAGCATGCGCAGATTATTAGAAAGAGAGGCTATTGATATGAGATATTACAAAAAAATAAAGAACACGGATTTTTCTCTGCAATATGCCCCCTTTCTTGCCAAAATGAAAGCAAAGCTGTGGGGAAGGCAGAGGCACAGGGGCATCCTATATATGGCTATCATATACATATTGCTGATTGCGATCGGTTTTGTCTATCTGTATCCGATCCTGAACATGTTTGTAACAAGCCTGATGTCTCTTCCGGATCTATTGGATGCATCGGTGAAATGGATTCCCACCTCCCTTACGTTTGATAATTATAAGCAGGCATTTGAAGTCATGAAGGTAAAAAAGACACTGTGGAATACGATATTGAGTGCCTTACTTCCGGCATTGGCGCAAACCGTATCCTGCGGGTTGACCGGTTACGGACTGGCAAGATATAAGTTTCCCGGTAAGAAATTACTGCTGGCACTCATTTTAACGACCTTTATCCTTCCGCCATATGTACTTATGATATCGAAATATACGATGTTTTCGGATTACAAGATGATCGGTACATTAAAAACCCTGGTATATCCGGCTTTACTGGGACAAGGGACGAAAAGTGCAATTTTTGTTTTGATTTTTATGCAGTTTTTTAAACAGACACCGTTATCCTTGGATGAAGCTGCAAGGGTGGACGGGGCATCGGAATGGAAAATATTTTTCAGAATAGCGGTACCTCTGGCTGTTCCGGCATTTATCATCAGCTTCCTGTTTTCCTTCGTATGGTACTGGAATGATACCTATTTTACAGCTTTATATATGGGCATTACCAGTGCAACCGATACGAATGTTGTAAGAACGATGCTGCTGGAGCTTCAGAATTTTGAAGCAAGCTATAAGCAGCATGTACAGGAGGTATCCGGATGGGGTGTCTCTGTCATGGGGGAATCGGTTGCGAATGAGGCGGTTAAAATGGCGGCAACCGTGATCACCATTCTACCGCTGCTGATCATTTATTTCTGTCTGCAGCGTTACTTCGTAGAGGGAATCGACCGTACCGGAATTACCGGGGAATAGCCTGCAATAGTTTACATGTCTATTGCGGAAATATTCCTGCTATGTTCTGCGGCTACCTGGCAGTCAGAAATGGCTGCTTCGTATAGATGAATTATACATCGCAGAGTATGTATAATTTACAAAGCACATTCACTCTGTAAATATTATAAGAGGAGGAATTAGAAGATGAAGAGAAGAATTACGGCATTTGCAGTGGTATTCACACTCATCCTTACATCCTTTACCGCTTGCGGCGGTAAAGCAAAAGATGCTGCAAATCATCCGGGCAACGAGCAGACAGGCGTAAACGATGATGGCAAAGAAGAAGCAAAAAAGGATGAAGATGCGAATGCAGAGGAAGGGACCGGGAACGAAGAGGCAGAAGAATCCGGACTTCCCCCAATGACAACGGAGAAAATAACATTATCCTATGCCTGCTGGGGACTTGGAGAAAAAGGCGAAACTGAAGCAAAGGATAAGCAGATCGCAGCATTTATGGAGGCTTACCCGAACATCACCGTTGAGTTCGTAACCATTGACCAGCCGACCTGGGATGAAGGATTGACAACCCTGGCAGCAACCGGTTCCCTGCCGGATGTATTCGGTGTTTTTTCCGTGACCAATGCAATTATGAATCAATGGGCATTGGAGGTAACAGAATTTGCGGAAACGGATCCGGATGTAAAGGAAATCTATCCATCCATGCTGGATATCTCACGAATTGATGGCAAATTATATAGTATGCCTTGGGTTATGTTCCCTCAGCTGGTATTTGTGAATAAAACCCTATTTGAAAAATACAATGAGCCATTACCCTCCTATGATTGGACGATCGATGAGTTTATTGATATTGCCACCAGGATTTCTCATCCGGAAGATTTTAATTTTGGCACCTCGAATCCGATTTATAACGATTACTTCCCAGCGATGTACAGCGATACACAGTCCATGCGGGGCTGGGACGGTAAAAATTACGCATTTGACCAGACCTGGATCGATGCTATGAATCTCAGATACGATTTCATCGACAATGGAGTATGTGAGTGGGCAACACCGGAGCAGAAGCTGCAGTGGTTAGGTGATGAAGCTGCATGGCCTCCGGGATATGGAAGAAGTGCTATGCACTGGGATTGGTCATGGACGATAGCAGTCTTTGAAGACGCGGTAAAGGCGCAGTCCGGCTGTGAATTTTTATATTATCCGCAGCCCAAAGGACCTTCCGGGAAGCAAATGGCGATCGTTGATTATTCGATAATTTCGGCGACAACAGAGCATCCGAGAGAGGCATGGGAATTACAGAAATGGGTAACCTGGGGCAGGGAGGCATGCTTAAACCGTATGGAAGGCTATCAGGAGGCAGGAGTTCCTGTGGTAAGCCGTATGCCTGTAATCAGCAATGAAGAAGTGTGGAAAGCCGTATCCGACTATACCGACCGGAAGGATATCATTGAAACCTACAAGCGATTAGTTGATATCGTTCCCAATCCGGGCTCAGTAGCTCCCGGTTGGAATGAATTTAATATCTGGACAGATGAAAATACCATCTGGGGTAAACTGGATAACCGGGAAATAACACCGGCGGAAATCGCAGATACGCTAACGGAAAAGGCAAATGAGTTCAAGGAGCAGTGGATCGCGAATTTACCACAATAATATCAGAAAGGTATGGTTTTTGATGAAAAGTATTACAATCAATCCGAAAGGCTTTCATAAAAGTCAAATTAAATTCTATATTATATTAGTTCCTTTAGCCTTATTTATGGCGCTTCCAATTGTATATATTGTTAACCATGCATTTAAGCCTTTAGGAGAGTTGTTTGCTTTTCCGCCAAAGTTTTTTGCGGTAAATCCAACCTTGGATAATTTTACGAAGTTAGGGCAGACAACGCAGACATCAACGATTGCACTGAGCAGGTACATTTTCAATTCTCTGGTGGTGACGCTGGCGGTTGTGACAATAACTGTCATCATAGGATCCATGGCGGGTTTTGCAATTTCAAAATTACAATTTAAAGGAAGAACACTGTTTTTTGAAATAAACACCCTGTCCATGATGTTCGTTCCGGCTGCGGTATTAATTCCAAGATATCTGATCATTGATAAGCTGCATATCATGGATACCTACTTGGCACATATTCTGCCATTGCTTGCAATGCCGGTCGGGATGTTTCTGCTAAAGCAATTTATTGATGATGTACCCTATGAATTGATCGAGGCGGCAGTGGTAGATGGGGCCGGGATGTTTAAGGTCTATTACAAGGTGATTCTGCCGTTAATCAAACCGGCAATCGCCACGGTATGTATCCTGTCCTTCCAGCAGGTGTGGGGGAACCTGGAGACATCCAATATGTTTATAACAAAGGAAAGCATGAAGACATTAGCCTTTTTTATGAGTACCCTTGTGAATGCCAACAATAATGTTGCCGGTCAGGGAGTGGCTGCAGCAGGTGGATTGATTATGTTTATCCCGAATATCATACTATTTATCCTGCTGCAAAGTAAAGTAATGAATACGATGTCACATTCGGGAATCAAGTAAATCGATCCGGTCTATTGTGGCTTAGGATCATTTACTTTACTTCAAGAGGTCAGGAAGAGCTTTTGTATAAAAGCAGGTTCTATATGCTTATTATATCAAGGCTCTTCTTTCAAAATAGCGGCGGAAGGAGGCAGTTATGCTGAAAAAAGTGGTTTTCTTCATTTTTATCATCGGAATCCTTGCCATGATCAGCGGCTGTAATATCGATGAGAATCCGAAGCGGGAGAAGCAAGAAGTCCAGGAACCGGAGAAAGCTGGCAATCCGGCTGGTAAAGATACGGAGCCGAAAGCAGAAGGAGAAGAGGAGATGGATACAGGAATTCAATGGGACCAGGAGGCAATTACAGTGTATCAGCCGAAGAAGGGCGGTGTCTGGTACCCCAGGATGTATCAACTAAAGAGCAGAACCATCCTATGCGGATTTGATACCAATGAAGATGGCGGAAGAGCGGTTGTTAAATGTGTAGCCAGTAAGGACGGCGGATTGACCTGGAGCAGCGATGCGGTACAGGTAACGGACTTACCGGAATATGACTGTGCCAATACCAATTTTATTGAACTTGAGAATGGGGATATCTGGGCCGCTTACCGTGCGAACGAATGGGAGGGAGAGGAATACTATTCCTCCATACGGGTGAATGTAAGCAGGGACGGCGGGCGTACCTGGGGCCCGCATTCGATTGTTACGGAAGAAAAAGGTACCGGCGGAGTGTATGAACCGCATTTCGGGTATCTTGGCGAAAAGATTGCAGTATTTTACGCGAATGACAGCCTGAATGCAGTGAGCGATAACCGGCAGCAGAATATAGAGTTTAAACTGTGGGAAGGGAATACGTGGAGTGAAAAAATCATTGCATCCGATGGCACCAAAACCTTCTCAAGGGACGGGATGCCGGTTTGGTGCCGGCTGGAGGACGATTCCTTTTGCTTGGTGATAGAATCTACCTCCCTGGCACCGTCCGCGGAATTTATCATTCAGATGAAGAACTCACCGGACGGATTGGATTGGAGTGAAAAGCTGAAAAACATCTATATACCAAAAGGGCGGGGGAAGAAAGCAGGCGCTCCTTATATTGAAAGGCTTAAGGATGGTAGGGTGGCGGTATCATTTCAAACCGATGAGGATGCAACGGAAAACGGTGATGCCAGGTCGAAGATGAAAGTAATCCTATCTACGGATGCCTCCGCTTCGGAATTCCTGCCGGCCTCCGTTCCTTTTAATACGCCGGACGGTTATTGCAGCAATTGGAATGCACTGCTAAGCTACGAAGAGTATTTATTTGCGGTAACAAGTACGAATTATCCGACTACAGGCATCCTGATGAAGCGAGGGCTTGTAAAGTAAAGAACTTGTAAAGTGAATTGACATAGAAAAGCAGATGAAGGGCATAGCGCTACCCGACCAGGTAGGATGGTATACTTATGNNCCGTGACTATCGCTATGCTCCTGATTCTGTATATAATTTTTACCGGTTATTTTAAGAACATTATCCGTAAGAACGGCGGAATAAGTGATTGGCATGCTTTTTAAGGCATACTTTATCAGGTTTCCCTCCAGATTGTTAAAAACCCTCTCGATTTGCATGATATCCACCTTCAGGAAAAATTCCGAATGAATGGCATAATCAATCTCGACCTGGTAGCCCTTGTCCCGCAAGTCCTCTCCCAGGCTCTGCAGTAAATATTTGATAAAATCATTGCCGATAACAATTTCATAGCGGTATTTGTATTCTGTATTCTGGTTTAAAAAATGGGTAAACAGATTATCGGTCAAATCATTAATCAGATGGGATTTCTCTTTGATCTTTTCCAGATACCGGTTGAACTCATTTCGATCAGAATACTTTTTTTCCATAATTAAATCAATATAGCTGTTGATCGTGGTTAACGGTGTTCGTATGTCGTGGGAAATGGAGGTTACCAGATCATTGTTTTTCTGACGCAGAATTTCTTCTTCCTTTCTTTGAAGGTCTAATTCCTTTCGCATACGGTTGATGGAATCGGTCAGGTC
>DOWG01000315.1:951-7466 GCA_003519685.1 Lachnospiraceae bacterium | reverse complement strand
AGAATATCTCTGACCAGCTTCTTGAATTCATGAAAAAGAGCCAGACAGAACAGGAGAACACAGAAGGTGCCTATGGCATAGAGCGATCTCTGCTCGATTCTCTGTTTATACAAGATCGTAATGTATAAGGTTGCCTGACCATCCTTAAATTCAATGATATTCGAGATGTCCTTGGTCAGATCATAATAGATATAGGAGACCTTGGGGGTGAACCGGATGATGTAATCCATGGAATCATAAATGACCCGGTTGTTCTCGACCAGCCGGATATGCATTAGTTTCTGCCCTTTGTCCCATGCTCGGATAGCGTCAATATCCTGAATGGAAATTTCATTATCGGTGATATAATTCTGAAAATCCATGGTTGTACTTTTTATCTGTTCATAATATTGGTCCAGATCCACATGCATATTATCGATATAATAGACTGCGGCATTAAATAAAAGAAAATAGATCAAAAGACATGCTAAGCCATACGCCAATACTTTAATCAATAAGGACAATCCAAGTTTAGAATATTTTGTTTGCTTCACCGACATAATAGCCTCTTCCCCACATACTTTTTAAGTGTACCGGATTTTTTGGATCTTTCTCTATCTTTTTTCTGAGATTACTGATATGAACGACAATCGTGTTATTGTCAAGATAGGTATAGTTCTGGTTCCATATGGATTCATATAAATTTTGTCCCGTGAAAACCTTATTCGGAAATTTCATCATCAATTTTAAAAGGTCAAATTCGATCGGAGTCAGGGTAATTGGTACATTATCGACGGTTACATTTTTGGTTACTTCATTTAATACAATACCGTCGATTTTGTAAATGCCGCTTTTCTCTTTGAGGACGGGCTGGTATTGATAGCAGCGCCTTAATAACGCTTTTATCCGGAAAATAAGTTCCGTATTCGAAAATGGTTTCACCAGATAATCATCCCCGCCGGCGGAGAAACCGAACACCTTATCTGATTCCATAGTTTTTGCGGTCAAAAACAAGATAGGGGCGATGGTTTTTTTGCGTATTTCATTACAGGCCTGAAAACCATTTTTCTCCGGCATGGCAACATCAAGAATGATAAGATCAATCGTTTCGTCGGCAAGTTCGATTGCCTGCTTTCCGTCGGAAGCCATTACCGTAGAAAAGCCTTCTGCTTTTAGCAGGATATCAAGGATTTCCCGTATATCTTCATCATCATCAGCGATTAAAATCTTTATTTTGTTATCTAACAATTCGAATCACCTTTGCCTTTATATCGCTTCATTTAATCGATCGTTTCATTGTCCTTAAATGTACAAATATATATACAAAAAAGCTTAGCACCAGAGGAATATAGAAGCTGATTGTCCGGTTGATCAACATAGCGGAAGTGATTGCGCTTTGCGGAAAAAACAGATCAAACACCTGTAAAAATCCTCCCTGGGTAACTCCTTCCGCTCCCGGTAGTGGTATCGCAGAAACGGAAATGGTAAGTAAGGACTGGCAGGTAAATAAATCAAGAATATGGGAGGTGTGATATCCCATACTTCGATAAATCAGATAGGGCATCAGATTTAACGCTGCCATCTGTATCATTGTAACGAAAAACACTTTAAAAAACAAGATGGGATGACTTTTTAATGCCAGAGCTTTTTCCTGATATAGGGTCATACTGCGATCTAATTTACTTTTTACTTCGTCCGTCTTTTTGATTAATCTTAATTTACTGCCTGCTTTTACCAGAAAAGATAAAATGTTCGGAACAATATTTCTGGAAAACATCAAGGAGAATAAAAGAAGGATTGCTCCGATATTAACAAGGGAACCATAAATCAACAAATATTTTAATTTTGAAGCAAAGCGGACCGCGGTACCATATCGGAGAACGACCATCAGGAGACCCCAGAATACCATTGTGATCTGATATACAAATACAATGAAAAATATCGTTATAGAGGACAGGGTAATCGGGATGTCATCCTTCTTCATATAATATATTTGTGCAGGTTGCCCTCCGCTGGCAGACGGTGTAATAGAGCTAAAGTAAAATCCGATGCAGGAATATTGAAAACATCTTAGGTAAGGGAGCGGCTGCCCTAATACTCGCATAATCATGCATATATTGGTAGCTTCGCAGCTCACAAAGAGAACCATCATAGCGAGACCCGCTGTAAGAAAGCAGTAGTTAATGTTTTTTAATGTTTCCAGAAGCTTTTGAACAGAATATCCTCTAAGATATGTAAAAGCGGTGAAAAGCATGATTATAATTAGAAACAGAATACTGATAACCTGCTCCCTTCCTTTTATTTCTTGATTATGCATTTTTCAGGTACTCCTCAACCGTAATAAATTGGTAGCCCTCTCTTTTCAATTTTGGAAGAACCAGTTTCAGAGCCTCAATGGTCTGATTGGGTGCACCCTTTGCTCCTCCATACTTCTCGCAGCCGTCATGAAGGCAGATAACAGCACCGTCAAAGATCCTTTTCTCAATTTTGCCGGCAATGATTTCCGGTGTATTTCCGACTTTCCAGTCCTCGGCCATAACATCCCATAATATCATATGCAGATGATATTGATTAACAAATCTTTTGGTAAAGATATTTCGAGCTCCCCATGGCGGACGGTAGAACTTCACAGGGCAGTTCATATTTTGAAGCAGCTCCATACTTTTTGAAAAATCATGCTTCATATACCGGTAACTGCATAGATATGCGTGCCGGTGCTCCAGGGAATGGAATGCAATACAATGACCTTCCTTTTTCATTCTCTGGATCAGCTCCGGGCACGCGGCGGCATTCTTCGCCACGACAAAAAAGGTGGCTTTAATGCCCTCCTTTTTTAATAGGTCCAATAGCCTTCCCGTATATTTCACGTCCGGTCCATCATCAAAAGTTAAAACTAATCTTTTCATCGATTCTGCCGTCCTCCTTTATCCTGCTGTATTTACTTATAGAATCCATATCTTTTGCGTGTTTCCTGTCATTAATTATTGCCTCAAGGATAGGAATCATACTATTTTGATACAGATTATTTTTTACCATTCGCATGCTATATCGGTAATTATCCAGGTATCCGTAGTCTAGTATTTTTACGATATGGTCCAGACATTTTTGGCTGTTCCCGCTGACAACAGTACCAATGTTCATTTCTTTGATATACTGGGCATTATATATTTCCTGCTGTAAAAAAGGGTTTAAAGCGAGGATGGGTACCTCGGAATAGATAGCTTCAAAGGTAGTGATTCCACCGGGTTTTGTAATTATAACATCTGCCTTCTGCATATAATCATAGACATTCGGTACATATCCAAGAACCCGGATATGCTTATATTGGCCGAAGAGCTGATGATACAGCTTATGGTTATTGCCGGATATGATAGTTACCTCTGCATCCGGCAGGGAGTTCAATCCGTTATAGAATTCGGAATCCTCACGAATCAGTCCAAGGCCGCCGCCCATCACTAGAATTCTTCTTGCAGCAGGACAATTGCTTTCCTCCTTCGAGAGTGCTTTCTTCATAAATTCCATTCGTACGGGTATTCCGGTTTCGCGAATTTTTTCCGGAAGAACACCTTTCCCTATAAACTTGTCTTTTACAGAAGTGGAGCCAACCAAATAAAGATCGGTATTCTTGCTGATCCATTCCGAATGCCCGGTGATATCCGTAACACAGGTGATCAGCGGAAGGTCAGAACCTGTTTTCTCTTTATATATCGATACGATCTGAGAGCAGAAAGGAAGCGTTGAAATGATAAGATCCGGACTTTTCTCCTCCATGAATTTTTTAAAATGCCAGCCAAAATAGTGACTTAATTCTGGCTTTTGCTCTATTTTCCTGTTTTCTAAAAAACGATATCTTGTATTATAAAGCCGGTTTCCCTTACAAACTAAAAGAGAAAAAAACTTATAGTATTTTTCTGCGGTTTTCGGTGCTACGTAAGAAAACCAGTCAACAACTTCGACGTCGGCATCCAGATTACTGGCATCTATTTGCTGCTTAATCGCCATTGCGGCAGTATAATGTCCCATACCAAATTTTCCTGTGAGTATACTAATCTTCATTCTAATCGACCTTCCTTTTGGTAATCCTATTATTATTATAAATCAAAAATCTTTAGAAAAACTAAGATAAACATTAAGAATTATTAAGATTGCAAGATTTATCCTTCGACAGGTGGACATTTTGGCTGGCGAGAGGTATAATCCTTAAAGCAGCTATTGCGGAGAGAATCGTCTCGNNAAAGAACACGAGCCATTACAAGAAAGGCATGATTTTTAATATGGGAAATAAGAAGAATACTTCATCAGAAAATTTATTAAGCGGACGAAAGCCGGACGAAAGTACGGGTATGCCGGACCGTAATCCTGAGGAAGCAATCGATATCGATATGGAAAAGGAGCAGACTTATCAGAAGCTGGTGGATCTAAGAAATTGTATGGGCTGTATGACTGCCTCTGCTGATAAATCGATGATGTACCGGCGGATAGCAGGGCAATTTAAAGAACTATCCGGCTACAAGGAAGCCGATGCCTTTGCTCAGTTATGTATGGAGTCTGCCAAACAGACCGACAAGGAGGCAAAAAAAGTAATTTATCAAGAGGCCCAGCGAAGGAAAAGCACGGCGAAACTAGCAGAAGAATATAAGCTGGCAGCGCAGGAGTTCAAAAAAGCAAGCGGTTATCAGGATGCAGACGATATGGCTCTGGAATGTGAAAAGAGGAGCGGTATTCTGGAAAGGAAAGCGGTCAGGAAAAAATGGATCGGAGGCGGGATTTTTATTCTGTGCGTAGCGGCATTGCTTCTGGGGTCCCAGACCTCCCATGCAAAATATTATTTGGCAAATGCGTATCAGATGACAGGTTCCTATCCCTCTGCCATTGATATGTATAAGAAACTCGGCGCCTATAAGGACAGCAACGAAAGGCTGCAGGAATGCCGCTATCGGTATGGAACCGAAGCAGCGACGGAAGGAAATTACAAAACTGCCGCCAAAGAATTTGCAGCAGCAGGGAATTATAAAGACAGTGAGGAGCAGTTGATTGCGGCACAGAAAAACCTTATCAAAAACAGTGAGCCCGGACAGAAGATTAAGGTCGGCAAATATGAGTGGCTTATACTGGATATCTTAGATGACCGTGCCTTTTTGATGAAAAACTCCTCCATGGAGGAAATGCCTTATCATTCGGAGCCCGGAGAGATTACCTGGGAGAAAGCTTCCCTCCGGCAGTGGCTGAACACACAATTTTTGGAGGATTCCTTCTCACCGGCCGAGCGGAATAATATTTGGCTTACCGAGGTCGCTAATCATGATAATGCCGTGTATGGAACAAAAGGCGGCAAGGACACGGAAGATTACATTTTTATGTTCAGTGCGGAGGAAGCCATGAATTACAGCAGTCTGTTTCCCAACTTTAAAACGAACACCTGGCTGCGTTCCCCCGGTAACGATCCATACAGTGCGGCTTTCCTATCCGATAAAGGTTCTGTTATGGATTACGGCTATGTGGCAACGAGTAACCAGTTCAAGGTACGTCCTGTTATGTGGTATAAACTAAAATAGGAAGCTTATTACTGGTAAAGCAAACTTAAAAATAAACATAAAGTTTCAAAGAAGAGGTCACAGAAATATCAACGTTTCTGTGGCCTCTTTAAATTTGTGTAAATTGATGAAGTTAATTTTATAAACCGGCTTTTGGCACTTACATCATTCCTTGATCTGCTGAAGAATCTCAAACATTTCCTCTGCGGAGGCTCCTTTTGCGTTTAATTCCACCAGGGTATCTCCATATAGCACGCTAAAGCGCATTCTCGGACCCGGTTCATCTCCGGAATCGGAAACCTCATACGTTCGAGCCTGTACAGCCTCAAGCGTCAGTTCTTCGCTTAGAAAGATAGGATTATCTACGATTTCCCGTATTTCGCACGGCACAGAATCGGCGCGGGGAATGGGATAGAGCGTGAGATCGTAATTCTGTGTGTCAGATAGGGAGGTGATCCGCATTTTGTCGTCTTCATCCAGTGTCGTAACACGCCAAATGATATATCCCATACCCTTTCTCCAATAAGCGGTCAGTTCATTCTGTTCCTGATTGATAAAGCGCCGTGCCTCTCCAAGCACAAATCCGTCTGGAAGAGCAGCTGGCAGACATGCTCCGTAATCTGCATCGGTACGTGCCTCACTTAGATTAAGCTTGTCGTCGCGCAGTTCGGGCACAACGGGAGAAAGTACGTCAAGATCAGCCGCCCCTCCTTGAACGAGCAGACCGACGAGTTCGGTGATTTCTTCCCGGAATGCCTCGCTTTCCGCTTCTTCTCCGCCAAGCTCCACATAGTAGGCGATATCCGAAAGCTTGAAGGACGCAAAATAGATCACATTGCGGATACCCTTACTGTTCCGTCTGGACTTAAAATATCCTGCGGTGACTTCGGTTCCGAGGACATCGGAGGTTTTGGCATCGCCCTCCAGGATATAATCGATGATCACCTCGCCGGGCGCAATCTGGATATACGCCTTACTACCGGATGCGGATACCGCATGGGC
>DOWG01000315.1:0-905 GCA_003519685.1 Lachnospiraceae bacterium | reverse complement strand
TATCGATATCGGCGGCCGATTGCGCACCTGCCTGATTAAAAATCAGGGTGTAATTCTTTGCTTCTTCGGGTGTGTTCTTGTCTTTTCCTGGCTGGGGAAGATTTATATTATTGTCCGGTGACGGCATCACCTCATGCGGCAGGGACTGGTCCGGGAGCGGCACGGTATTACGCCAGATTATTTGGGGTATCGTAAAGATGCCAAGCATAACCACGATCAGGCAGGCAAAAGCTGCGGCATAGCGCCGGGGAATCACAGGTCGGCGCACAGGTCGGGCATTGCCGGCACACGATAGTATTTTTTGATGCAGTGTATCCGAAACGTATATCTGATTCATGTATTCGTTATACGCTTTCATAATCATCCTCCTTTAAGATGAGTTTAAGCTTTTGACGGGCACGGGTCAGATGGCTCCTGACGGTAGCCTCCTTCTGCCCGGTCAGCATGGAGATATCCTTAATGGAATAGCCCTCGTAGTAAAACAAATGGATGACGGTACGGTATTTGGAGGGTAAGGTCATAATCTGCTCCACTAATTCCTGCTGCTTCGATTGTGCAGCGGGATAGGAATCCAGAAGCGGCGTGGTGCGCTTGCGCCAGGGAGACCGCAGACAGCTGTTGCAGAGATTAACGGTTACCCGAATCAGCCATGCCTTTTCATGCTCCTCAGATTCGAATTCGGGAGCTTTTTCATAAGCGCGCAGAAATGCTTCCTGTACCATGTCTTCCGCATCGGCTACATTTCCTGTAATCGCAAGCGCAGTTCGATAAAGCCTGTTTTCGTGTTTGGTTACAAACACCTCAAAGTCCTCCGGCCGAAAGGACCGATATGCCATTTGCTCCACCTCCTTTACCCTATATACGTTTTAGACGATGAAAACGCTGCAATGTATCGTAAAACAGGA
>DOWG01000314.1:8268-10789 GCA_003519685.1 Lachnospiraceae bacterium | reverse complement strand
CCATGACCTCATCATATCCATCTCCATTGGTATCGCATGCCCATGGATAATGACCCAGATTTCCCTCATGCGTCCAAAGAAGCTGAAAATCCTTATCCATCGCCCACATGCGGGTATAACGATTCTTAAGAAGGATATTTTCCGCGCGTTCCTTCCCGGTCAGATTGGCAATGATGATGCAGTCATGCGCGTCTTCTGCCGGCAGTTCAAATTCTTTCTTGACCCGCCCGCTGCTTCCTTCCAGTATGAAAAACCGCTGATTCATTATGCAAAGCACCTCCAGCTGACCGTCTCCGTCAATATCGTAAATCTGCGCCGGAAAGTCAGAGCCGAATTTACCCGGATTCTCCGCCGGTGTTCCTGCCTGCCACATCTGCTCTCCATCCAGGCGATATGCGGTAACGCAGGTGACCTGATGCGGTACATACCGGTCGTCAATATCCCCATCGGCCTGCACAATGACCAGTTCCATTCTTCCGTCTCCGTCCAGATCGCCGATCAGCCCCTTTCCGTTCCCGGCGGCCGTTATGTCGATCGTTCCAATTAAAATCGGTTTCATCCTATCACGTCCTTTTTCACATATTTTAAATTACATCAACTATAATACATTCCNNTTCCAATCCATATCACCGGCATAATAAAACTTTGTATAGGCAGGCTGGTTATAGCAATTATTCTGCCATGCCACACCGGTACGATACTGGATATCGTGCATCAGGGTAAATAGCTTGTGCTTTGTCAGCTCTGTGTTCATATAGATTCGAACCGCCGTATTATCCCTCTTCCGCAGAACAATTTCCTCACGGAAGTCACCGAAGAGATCGGCTATCAGGCAGGGATTTCCTTTCGTTCCATTGTTGGTGAGGGTATCCTCTGGGGCGAGCATAATTCCATGGGTAAGATCATTAATCACACCGGTATGGAAGCCCCGGATATAATCCACGCCGTCGGTAATCTGCGTCGTCAGGTCGGCTGCCCAGCGAATGGATTGATTCGTACCCAGAAGCGGGATATCCAGTTTTTTGCCGGTACAGGAATAGGTCTCCCGGACCCACACCTGTAAGCCTCTGGCCTTCGGATCAATATCCCCGATCATGCACCGTCCAAGATCCTCCTCTGCATATTCACCGAAGAGAACTTCACCGGTCCCGGCATCCCGCAGAGCAAAGCCATAGGGTGCATTTTCTGCGCCCTCAAATACATTAAAGATCTCAAGACCCGGCCGGTCCGGATCAATACATGCCACATGCATTGCATCCCCGTGGCCAAGCTTTGCCATCCTTCCGTCCGGCAATGTGCCAAAGCTGCTATAGAGAAGGCTTCCGTCATGATCGATGACGGCTGCACCGTAGATAATTTCCTGACGTCCATCCCCATCCACATCTGCGGTAGACAGGCTGTGATTGCCCTGCCCCGCCAGACTGCCATAGACAGAATCTAATCCATTATTACTATGCGGATTGTCGCAAAACGGATTATTCATCGGTACGAAGCCGGAATCCACCCGAAAATACTCACGGAACCGGTTGTCAAAGAAATCATAGGCTGCAATCGCCGCCCTGGTATAATAGCCGCGGCAGACAATCAGGTAAGGGCGTTCGCCGTCCAGATAGGCAACTCCGGACAGAAAGCGGTCCACACGGTTGCAGGGCTCGATCCGGTGCATAGCATAATCTCCCCACAGCAGTCCGTCATCCTCTCGCAGGAAGGGAAATGGTATAGTCTGCAGTTCCCTTCCGTCCCCGCCGAACATAGTCAGATATTCCGGCCCGCTCATGATAAATCCCTCAAACTGCTCCAGATGGTTTTTCTCGCTTCGGGAAGGTGCATAAGTGTATAGAAAATAATCCACCAACTCTTCTGCCGCACTTTTACTTAAGGGATAGCTGTATTTCTTCTCCATATCGAAGCATTCCTCCAGGGAATCGGGCCATCTTCCCTTTACCACCTCCGGATGGATATGCCAGTTTAAAAACATCTTAATAAGATGATTCCGGTAATCCTTCGCACTGTATACATAATTATCCTGATGCGTATATCCGGCCGCAAGATCATCTTCCGGCATCGTTATGTAAGTAATATCCGTGACGGATCCATCCGGATGAAAGGTGGTGATATTCGTTCCGGGTGCTGTTTTCACCGCCATCTCCGCCTTCCCATCCCCGTTAAAATCATATACCATGAACTGGGTATAGTGGGCACCCGCCCGGATATTTACTCCCATATCCAGCCGCCACAGCAGAGTTCCGTCTAATTTATAGCAGTCAATAAAGCATTTACCGGTATAACCTTTGATCGATACATCATGCGAATTATCCGGATCCCATTTGACGATATATTCATACTCTCCGTCCCCGTCCACATCCCCGACACTCATGTCATTTGCCTGATAGCTATAAGCTTCTCCGGAAGGAGTGATTCCTCCCGCCGGAATCTGAAGCGGGATATCAATATAATTTTCGCCGCTTTGCCATGCCTTGACCGGTTCACATGCAGCCGCCTCCACACCATCATTTACCGG
>DOWG01000314.1:0-8250 GCA_003519685.1 Lachnospiraceae bacterium | reverse complement strand
ACTGCCTGTCATCCCGGTTGGGCTGTATCCATGAACCTCCTGCAGGAACAGCCGCCAGCTAAGAAAGATTCCATTCGTAATCTTGATAGCAACCAATCCGCGGTTTAATTTCTCCAGCTGTTCATGGAACACCTTCTTAATCGGTGTCTTTAAAACCGGACTTGCCTCCTGTTCCACTCCGTGACAAACCGCTGCCACTTTAAAATAGTGAGGAACATGGGTTGCCTTTTTCAATAGAAACCGGCATTCCTTCGTCTCTCCCACCATCTTATACTTCATCGTCAAGGTATCCTTATCCGCCCAATATACGTGGTAGCAATCCGCCCCTTCCTGATCTTCCCATGCAATGATCAGATACTCATCTTCCAGTTTTTCTACTCTTAGATTTGCTACTTTCATGCCCTTCCTCCTTTAACTTGACATGGGGGCAGCATCTTTTTGTAAGATGGCCCCCTCTTATATAAATAGTAATTTCGGTGATTTCAGTTTTTCCATTCATGCTGTTTGGAAAATCCGCTATTTTTCTGCTTGGTATTGCTCATTCACTTCTTTGATCACATCCGCTCCGCCAAGCTCCTCCCAATTCTTCCATGCTTTCTTTAAACCGTTTTCATCAATTTCACCGCAGATGTACTGGGTTCTTGCTGCCTGGAGCTCTTCATCCAGAGTCGCACCATTGAGAGCATAGGTGCTTGAATTAACCAGATAGCCGGCTGCAGGATTAAATACCGCCTTGTCGATATTCGCCTGCTTTACCTCTTCCTCCAGGTCCTGTCTTGGTGTTGTCACCGGTTTGATACTGGTAGGTGCCAGATTCGGAATATAGGCAACCGTCTGATTGAGCGGACCGTAATCTTTCACGGATACCGCATCATTCAGATCCAAATCTACCAGATTGCCGTCTGTATCCTTCTCCCAATGAATCCCCTCTAGGCCATAGGAAGAAAGGATCAACATCTCATCATCGTTCATAGCATCCAGAAAATGCAGGCAATCTGCTACCTTTTCCTTCGTGTCGGCAGCCTTCGTAATGACAAAGAACCCATTAAAGCCCGAGGTGGCAAGTGTCTTACCGTTAATGGAACCAATTAAATTCATCGATGCTAACTCATTCGAATCTGCCACGGAAGGGATCTGGTTGGTTTCAAAGTAATCCCAGATTCTTCTTGAACCGTCTAGTACATCGACATACATGCCGCATTCACCGTTCTTAACCGAATCTGCCCAGGTGGCTGTATCCCGCACTGCCCAGTCTTTATATACCAAGCCGTCATCATACATTTTCTTAAACCAGTGCAGCGCTTCCATATACTCTTCCGTCTGATGCACTGGTACCAGCTGCCCGTCTTTTTCAACCCAGCCGTTCCCGCAGCCAAGCCAGGTCTGCATTATGTCAAATGGCCCGGTATATTTACATAGAGCCACACCATAGGTATCATCCTTACCATTTCCATCCGGATCCCCATAGGTAAACTGATACATCATGTTGTAAATATCATCAATCGTTTTCGGCTCGCTAAGTCCTAATTTATCCGCCCAGTCTTTACGGTAGCCGATCCCGTTTCTGCCGATTGGTCTCGCACGGTAGATACCAATCAGCTGGCCGTCGATGGTAAGCGCTTTATTAACATTTTCATTTGCCTGGGAAAGATTCGGATAGGCAGCGGAATCCTTGATAAATTCATTTAAATCCCAGAAGGCACCCGCCTCTGCAGAACTGACGATTGCTCCGTTCATGGAACCAACGGCCATAATCATTGGCATGCTATCCGGATCCGCCAGCGCAAGGGTTAATTTCTCTTCATAATTGTCACTCGGAACCCAGTCAAAATTCACTTTGGTATTCGTATAGTCCTCCATTTTTTTCAGTACTTCTGCCGCATGTTTTCCGGAAAGCGGACTTCCGTCAAAGTCAAAGGTCATCATTGTAATTTCAGCCTTTTTTTCACCCTCTGCAGAATCCTTGCTTCCGCTACTTTCCTTTTTGTCCGCGGATTTTCCCTGCGGATCCGTACCCTGTGTTTCTTTCGTAGTATCGTTCGATTTGCATCCGACAAGAGCTGCTCCCAGCATAGCTGTTACGAGCAGCAATACGATTGTCTTTTTCAAGCCCCTTTGTTTCATAAAGATCCTCCTTTTTATCTATCTAAAAAGCCAATGAATCGGCTTTTTGAATCTGCATCCATGCCGGCTAACCCTTAACGGCACCGACCATAACACCCTGGGTAAAATATTTCTGTACAAATGGATATACAAGGATAATCGGAACCGTTGCTACCACCGTGGCAGCCATTTTGACCGCTTTGTCCGGAGGTGCCCCCAGGGAATCAAAGTCAATCAAATCAGTCTGTATCCCCTGTGCCAGGACGATAATACGCCGTAATACAATTTGTACCGTTTCCTTATCCGGCTTTAGATAAATCATTGCATTAAAATAGTTGTTCCAGTGCCCGACCGCGTAAAATAAGGATACGGAAGAAATCACCGGCTTCGACAGGGGAAGCACGATTTTTAAAAATATTTTCAAATCATTGCAGCCGTCAATTTGCGCTGCCTCATCCAGTTCCTTCGGTATCTCCTGAAAAAAGTTTTTTACGATGATCATGTTAAACGGGCTGATTGCTCCCATCAGTGCCAGTCCTAAAAAGGAATCCTTTAGCTTTAACGTACCCATTAGGATATACATCGGGATCATTCCTCCGGAAAAAAGCATTGTTACAATGACTAAATTCAAAATCAGATTTCTTCCTTTGAAATGTTTTTTTGAGAGCGGATAGGCAAAGGTCGTCGTAAAGAACATATTTACCGTCGTGCCAAGAGTCGTCATAATCAGGGAGTTTTTGAGACCCCGGAATACTTCCCCGGTCTCCATAATGTATTTATAAGCATTCAGAGAATATTGGCTGGGAATGATGAAAAATGCCTTCTCGGTCAATTCCTTTTCCGTTGCAAAGGAACCTGCTACTACATACAGGAAGGGCAGCAACGTTATAAGTGCAAAGATACCGACCACCAAGTAGATGATTACTTGTGCAATCCGGTCCCCTACTCCGGTTTTTATTTTGTTGCTATGATAGGTCATCCGTATCACACCCCTTTCCTAATAGATTCCCGACTCACCAAATCGTTTCGCCAGCCAGTTCGATCCCAATACCATGATCATTCCGACAATCGATTTGAATAAACCTGCCGCCGTACTAAAGGAATATTGGGCATTAATAATACCCTTTTTATAAATATAGGTATCAAATACTTCCGCAGCAGAACGGTTTAGATCATTTTGCATCAGGAAGATCTGCTCGTATCCGGTATTTAATAAGGTTCCGGTCCGCAGAATCAGCATCATAATGATCGTTCCGCGAATCGCCGGTAGGGTAATGTGCCACATCAATTTCCAGCGTCCCGCTCCGTCTACCCGTGCGGCATCATAGAGCTGGATATCCACTCCGGACAAAGCGGCCAGAAAGATGATGGTCCCATATCCGGTCTCCTTCCAGATACTCTGCCCAACAATCAATCCTTTGAAATATTTGGGTTTCGCCAGAAAATCAATGGTATTGCCGCTGATTGATTTAATAATCATATTCACAATTCCATCCGAGGAATTAAAGAGCTGATAGGTAAGGCTGGCAACGATCACCCAGGATACAAAGTGGGGAATGTAGATAAAGGTCTGCGTAATTCTCTTATATTTCTGCGACCGGATTTCATTTAATAAGAGTGCAAGTATAATTGGTGCCGGAAAATAAAAAATCAAATTTAGCAGCGAGATGCCCAGGGTGTTCTTTAATACGAGGAAAAAATCTTTTCCGGCAAAGAATGTTTTAAAATGCGTAAGTCCTACCCAGGGACTTTTTAATATCCCGGTAAATGGGCTGTATTGCTTAAACGCAATGATAATTCCGCCCATAGGAACATAGTGGAAAATAATAAAATACAGAAGTCCCGGTAGCAGCATGATATACAGCCACTTGTGCTGTCTCATATAAACGAATAATGTATCCTTCTTCTTATTGGATTTCACTGGATCTATCCTTGTTATGGAATGCTCTTTTCCCATACTCATCCTCCTTATACTTTTTGTTTGAAACAGAGCATTGTGCAATTTTATCTGTTCTGGCGTGTATTGCATTGCCTGTTAGTGCTATATTACAATGCAAATAGGATTACGTAAATAATCATAATCTTTCCACTTGTGTGTATTGACTATATACAAGCATGGTATCTATATTTTTTAGCCTTTCTGTACAATACTTATCCGATTATCTACCAAAGATCATCGGATAAAGTAAAATGATAATTATTTTGGCATTAGGCGTCAATTGTAAGAGGGACTGTAATCTTCCTTCCCGCACAGATTGAAAGATATCTCATTCCTTTCAAACGGTGATTACCGGAAGATTACAGTCCCTCTTATATCCCCTATCCCTTATTGATGGTACGGAACCTGCCTGGGGTAATTCCTTCTAATTTACTGAAAAACCGGATAAAGTTCTGCGGATTCGTATAGTTTAGGATGGAGGCAATATCCGCTATCGTCTTATCGGTGTTTAATAATAACTCTTTTGCCTTCGCAAGCTTATAGTCCCCTACATAATCTGTAAAGGTCGTGTTATATTTTGACTTTGTTACCTTCCAGATGTAGGAGGGATGATAGTTCAGACGCTCGGCGCATTCGGCAAGCGTAATATTGCCATTCGTTTCTTTCACCAGCCGCTCGATATTCTTCATCGTAACCACCGACTTACTTGCTCGATATTCCTTGACCGTCTTAATAATCGGTTCGATTACCTTATATTTGATAAAGCGCCGCATTTTCTCCATATCATAGATTCGATTCATTTTCAGAAAAATGTTGTTTTCCATGTCCTTGTCAAAGATCTGATTCAGCTGAATTCCCGCATCCGTGGCAACCAGCATGCCGGCGATCATCAGCCGGTGCAGATGCAGGTAGCAGTCACTCTGCATCACATTATTTTCAACCAAAGCATTAATAAACCGGTCAATCACTCCAAAAGCGGCCTCCGTATCGCTTGCGTCGATTGCCTCCTTTAGCTCACGCTCTGAAAGCCGGTCATAGGCATAATGACATTGGTTCTCCTTGATATCCGAATAGAATAAGAAAATATTATTCTCAGGATGCTCTTCATGCATTCCGAGAAATTCATTATTTTTCATGGCCTCCAGGCCTTCATGATAGGCATTTCGGAATTCAGATAATTCCCTGTGCGGCAGGCTCACACCGGCGCTGATATGGTAGAGATACTGCATCGATACAAAGGAATTTAGCAGACTGATCATATCGGTTGCATGATCCTCCAGCATCTCTTTCCTTTCCGCTGCTGCCGTAAATACCATGACTTTTTCATAACGGATCGGCGGCAGAAAAAGAAGCCGCTTGATCTCCTCCGGAATATTCTCTATGACGTTGATTCGCAGTGCATCCTGCTTCGCCTCGTCATAAACATCCGCATTCTCCCCGGATTTTAAGATACCAATGATAACAATATAGTATTCCGGAGCATTGATTTTCAGCTTTACCAGATAGCTGCCCAGCTGCTCCTTCCGTATGTCCCCACGAATTAACCGTATGAGAAATAACTCCTGCAGCTGCGGCAGCTGGCTTGCCACCAGGTTTTCGAAGAAATTTTGCCGGTCCACAAGGCGATCGATACGATTGCTGATATAATCAAACTCATTTCCGCCGGATACCATTACCGCCGTCTCATTGTCTGCCTGGAGCTCCAGGCCGTTTACCTGATTCGTCAGATTTAAAACCGGCTGGTAGATGCGTCGTACCGTTACTACCACCACCGCCATTACCGCAACAATAACCAGTAAAAGAGCAAATGTCATCTTAAGGATCATCTCGCCGCCCGCATTCATTGACGCCATATCATAGCTGACCAGATAGATCCAGTCCAGGACCCCGGAATTGACAGCGGACAGGCTGTACTCCTTATTCCCCGTCAGATGAATCCGATTTCGATTATCTAACTTCTGAAAGTTCTGCCGGCAGTAGTCTCCTACCTCGGGATTCGAGGAAAAGATAAGATTTCCTTCTCCATCCAGAACCGTGATATCTCCGTCCGCCAAATCTTCCTGCAGAACCTGCTGCAGGTAGGACCGGCTTATATTGACAATTAGCAGGCAGTGCGGCTCCTTCTTAATTAAGGGTGCCTTTAATACGAGATTTAAGCCGCTCGTCTTGATTTCTTCCCTGCATAACTTCGCCTCTTGCATTTGCATATGATCCATCCAATAGGTCCGTGTCAGCGTTCCGTCATAGAGGTGGAACATGTCTTCTACCTGCTCCGGATTCTTAATATCCTTGCATTTGAACATCCCCCGGTTGCTTAGTACCCATTCTGTATCAAAATTGAGAAAAGAGTATCCGGAAATATAACTCAGATAATAACCGGGACCTGCCATTATCTTCGCTGCCTTATCTAATTTTGAATAATCCGAATACCATATGTCCGTACGAATCAGCCATTCCAGTTCCTCTTCACTGATCTCCTTGATGTAATAGCTTCGTATGTTATAGAGTGCCGTATCCACTCTGTTTTTCGCCTGCGATACGGCAAGCTCTGTCTGCGCCGATATTTTTTCAGAAACCCCGTTCATATAGGTAAGATAAGAGACGATACCCAATACAATAATCGGTATGAACGAGAGTATCATGATATAGACAAAGATTGTATTCTTATAATTTAATCTCCGCTTCTTTACCTTCATAGATTTCCTCATTTCTGCCAAACGATAAACCTAACCACGCTCCATTCCATTTAAAACCGGTTGATTACGGCCTTCTTACCGGTTGTTCTCTTAAAACCGCTTCGACTTCGGCCTTCCTACCGGCTACTCTCCACTCTTTAATACTGCGGTCAGAAAAGCGAGAGCCATCCCCTGTCCCCAGCCCTGAATCCAGTCCTTTGTTATATTACGATATCCTTCCCGGTCCTTCATCACCGCCGTACCGCCGGACACATTCAGCACCCGCCCGTCTTCGGTTATATTACCTGAGATTCCGGCAAGTGCCTTCTGAATATATCTGGTATGCAGCGGATTCCCGTTTTCGACCATAGCCGCGGCGATTCCGCAGGAAGCAGATATCTCCTCATAGGATTCCGGATCATCCAGCAAGGTCCTCCATAATCCGTTCTCTGTCTGAAGAAATTTCAGAGCAGACAAATGATCCCGGAGGGAGCTGTCAATATTCATAAACTGTGGATAGAGGTAAGCTTCGGGAAGCCTTTTCTTCACCTGCGACATGGTATAGGCCGCCCAGCAGTTTGCCCTGCCCCAATAGAATCCAGACATATGATCCTTCGTAATATTATTATAGCCATGAAACCACAGGCTGTTTTTCGGATCCTGCAGGTACCTGATATGCCAATCATATTGATCGAGAGCATCCTGAATAAGCGCGTCCTCCTCTAATTTGATTCCGACCCGAAGCATAAAAAATGCCGCCATGAACAGGGTATCCGCCCAGGCCTGCTCTGGAAAATCATTCTTGACGGAAACGGTATGTTGGAGCACCCGGTCTCCGAACCGAAGCGCGTGATTTTTCAGATAATCGATTTTACTCATTACGATATCCCAGTATTTTTCTTCCCCGGTCGCTTCATAGAGCGTAATCAGGCAATGCCCCATTGCACAGGTATTTACCGTCCATGCAGGCAGCCCAAGTTCAATATATTCATCTATCCGTTCCTTCAATTTCTCAAGATATTCTTCCTTCTTCGTAATTTCGTAGGCCTCGCTGATGCCATAGTAAGCCACACCACAGGGCCAGTCCCAGGTCAGATCCATTGCCATGGTCTTCGCAACGATATGGTCAATTGCTTCCCGTAATTTGTTCTCGTCATAATTTATTNNATAGATTAATTTACAGATTTATTGTTTGATATAAGGGTTAAAAGCCTTCCTAACAAATCGTCTTCTTCAATTTGCACAAATCAAGGAATAACTTAAGTAATAGGGAACAATATTTTAATGCGCAACTGTTTGAAGTCGTTGGTACTTAGACTACGTACTTTGTGGTCTTATGTACCATTACGTACTTCACCCAAGTGAAAACGTGTTGCGAATGAAATTTGTTTCCGATTACTTATCAATGTATAAATTGTGCAAATTGATGAAGCTAATTTTATAAATCGGCTTTTGACACTCTTATCATTTATTAGTTAAATAATCCCTTCCCGATTGCCTCCTTCTTCTCGTCCAGGATGTCCTGATAACCGG
>DOWG01000175.1 GCA_003519685.1 Lachnospiraceae bacterium | reverse complement strand
CATTATGAATCCTTTATGGGTTTCTACGAAATGCTTGTCCGGTCCCATATTCCGTTCGAAGTGGTGGATGAATGCAATGTTCAGGATGGTTCCATTTCAAAATACGATGTCCTGATCCTGCCGACATGCGCATGTATGAGCAGGGAGACCGCAGCAGGGATACGGAATTTCGTCGGAGAGGGAGGCAAAGTCCTTGCCACATTCGATACCGGTTTTTACGATGAAAAGGGCCGGTGCCTGGGCAAGCCCCGACTGGATGATGTGTTTGGCATACAAAAGGCGGACGGAACGGTTGAGTATGAGACTCCCGGGACAGGATTCCAGAGGATTCAAAAAGACAGCTGGATGGCCCGGGGCCTCAGCGCAGATCTGATCCCCTCTCCAAGTCTTGCGGTGCGGTTCACCCCATCCAGTGGGACGCAGATTCCCGGAGTTTACCTGAGGCCGATGGAAAGCAGATATGTTGCACTGCCGACGGACGGTTTTCCTGCCATTGCAGTACATCGGTACGGCAAAGGGGCTGGGGTTTATATCGGCGGTACTGCAGGGGAGTTTTACTATAGCTCAACCAATCCCGATTATCGGTGCCTGGTTGCAAATATTGTGAACCGGTTTTCTTCTGAAATACTGAAAACCGATGCCCCCGGAAGCGTGGAAATGGTTCTGAGACATCAGGAGGACAAAGGCCGTTATATTCTGCACGTCATCAACATGACCGGTGAAATGGCAAGGCCCATTGAGCGTATTCTTCCGGTGCAGGATATTCATGTGACGCTGCACCTTGACAAAACGGTTCATGGGGCAAATTGGATTACCGCCGTGGAGGATTCGGATCGCTGTGAATTCTCCTGTCAGGATGGAACGGTACAGCTGACCATTCCCGTGGTAAAGGAATATGAGGTGATTATACTGGAATAACGGAGAGCTTTGCGGCGGTTGACTATGCCGTCCATTGTTCGGACGAGATCCAACTGACGCTGCTATACTTTAAGCGTGTGAGATCACCGATGAGGGAAAGAAACATGGATTCTGGCAGAATACCGAAGCATTTTTTGAAATTTTTCAGTGCCCATCAAAGGGGAGACAGAAAGGAGAAGGGCAGTGTATTTCTCCTTTTTCTTGTTTCCTATCTTGTTATGCTGTTTATTTCCATGTTATCCAATATGGTGTATTATGCCCGAATGGAAGACAAGATGCTTGAGAATGTCAAACGAACGAGTTTCGCCATGCTGAATCAGCTGAAGATTGATATTGATAACAGATTGGAAGTTGTGAACGATATCAGCAATAAGATTGTATTTGATAAAAAAGTCGAGATGATGCTGAAAGGCAGTTATTCTCTCTACTCTTACCGGGATATTATGGATGATATGAAAGCGCAGCCAAAATATGATTTCATTTATGACTACTATATTTACGACATGGGAAATGACGAAATTATAGGCTCTACCATTTGTCTCGAATCCGAACCATTCTATCGTATGATTTACAGCTATCAGGGCATGGATTATCATGCATGGAAAAACACATTATCCGGATATCATTTCAAGACCTGTCTGCCTGGCAGACAGCTGAACACCTATGCAGGGACACAAAAGAAGGAGGTTATTACCTTTCTTCAGTCCATACCGGTTGCCGCCGGTGGAAATGTTCTGGGACAGGCTGTTATCTTAATGGATCAGTCAAAAATAGAGGAAGCAATGGACAAAATCAATTGGGCTACGGAAGGTTTTGTCTATCTGTTGGATAAGAATAAAGAGGTCATTACAGCAAAAAAGGATGCGCCGGAATTAACTGCCGATATGAAATCGGGGATGGCTTCGTCTGCCGATATCATTTCCTGCCACGAAGGGGAAAATGAGGCAGTCATATTATATGATGTATCGGAAGATACCGGTTGGACCTATGCCATTTACATGCTAAAAAGTGTATACCTGGCTGATATTAACCGGGATAAGTTGTTTACATTCCTGTTGATGTTGGCTTGTTGCCTGGCAGGCATTGTGCTTTCGTATACGTTTGCCTATCATAGTTATCAACCGATAAGGGAGATCAGGGATATGGTGGCAAAGAAGATTGACACGGAGAAATCCAGGCCATGCCGGAATGAATTTGACTATATCAAATCTTCCATAGTAAATGTTTTGAATGACCGTAATCAATTAACCAGTAGGATAGCGGAGCACTTGCCGACAATGCGTTCGGATTATCTGATGAAGCTCTTGAAAGGTTACGGGAAGCCTTCGGATATTGACAAAGAAACGCTGAAATTCATGAAAGTAAACATGGTATCGGATGATTTTATTGTTATTGTGGCAAAGATTGATGTCAGCAGCAGTTTTCTGGAAGGGGATCATGAAAAGGAATGGGCATTGGCCAGATTTGTTGTTCAGAATGTAGGAATGGAGATTTTGTCGAATCGTGGGGTACTGTATTTCGTGGAGATAGAATCGGACCGGATGGCAATTATTTTAAATCTTCTGCCGGATAAGGAAGGAGATATTTCCCGGAATGATATCAAAAATGAGGTGATGGAGTTTCGATCCGCACTGTCGGAATTATGTGAATTGAATGTTGTTTTCGGCATCAGCGATACGCACAGCAGGATGATTGAACTGAGGGAATGTTACGATGAAGCAGGAAAGGCTTTGGACTATGCATTACTGATTGGAGTACAGGACAGTATGCTTTTTAACGATCTTGCCGTAAAACATGATTATTATTACTATCCCATCGAAATGGAGGTTCAACTCACGAACAAGCTTCGTGCCGGGGATGATGCCGGTTCAAGGGAGATCCTCAATACTCTTTTTGAGATCAATTTTAGGTCCAGGGAAACCAGTCTGGATGCCGGACATTATTTTATTCTGGATGTTTATGCTACTATTTTAAAAGTAAAGAATACCATGCATTCTCAAAATGATAAAACGTATCTGTATATGAATCTGCCAGCGGATCTTGCTGTGAAAGACAAGAACATTGATACCATTCGAAAGGAAATTCTCCGGATGGCAGATGATATCTGTAGTTCTGTACGAAAGCAATACACAGGCCCCGGCGAAAAATTAATTCGGAATGTGGAGAAATATATCAATGCAAATTATTGTGAAAACGGATTGGGCCTGTCTTCCATAGCTGATTATTTTGGAGTGACTTCTCCATATTTATCCGGGTTATTCAAGAAGCAAAGAGGAAAAAACATAACGGATTTTATTGCGGAGTGCAGGGTAAAAAAAGCAAAGGAACTTTTGGTTTCCACGGATATTACGATCGCGGAAATCAGTGATCAGCTGGGCTATGCAAATGAGATGGGAATAA
The DNA here is from genome assembly GCA_003519685.1 of Lachnospiraceae bacterium. Taxonomy (GTDB): domain Bacteria; phylum Bacillota; class Clostridia; order Lachnospirales; family Lachnospiraceae; genus Mobilitalea. The sequence goes on along the minus strand of DOWG01000175.1, from coordinate 481 downwards.
CACGGGTATTTAAAAAACTGGAAGGCATCACACCGGGTGTGTACCGGGAGCAAAACCGATTCTGAGGCTTTTTCCTTTCGGAGCATATAAAAAGCTTTGGTATAAATGACTTGTAAGGAGCTGTGATTAAAAAAACAAGGCTCATATTAAATTCTGTTGGTTTACCGGACAGATCCCTGTCTTTATAATGGATATGGTTTGAAGTTCTCAGCAGTAATCGATCACCGCAGAGAGTTGCATGGCATTTCATTGCATGCACTTAGAAGACTCAGGGACAGGGAGGGACCATCTACATGAAGTTGGTAAGCAAAAAAAGCGAGGATGGAAGCAGCATCCTCAGGGCAAGTGGGACGAATATAGGGAAAACCAGCAACTGGAATAAAATCATGCGGAATTGGCAGCTTTATATATTGATTTTGCCTGCTTTTCTTTACTTCATCCTATTCAGTTACGTTCCCATGTATGGAGTTCAAATTGCTTT
>DOWG01000235.1:1933-5509 GCA_003519685.1 Lachnospiraceae bacterium | reverse complement strand
TATGTTTACATAATATTGACAGGAGGTTTGTATGGAAACAAAGAATATAATGATTGTAGGTGTCGGCGGTCAGGGAACCCTGCTTACCAGTAGAATTCTCGGCGGGTTAACACTTCATGCAGGGTATGATGTTAAGCTTTCCGAGGTCCATGGAATGGCGCAGCGCGGCGGAAGCGTTGTAACTTTCGTAAGATACGGGGAAAAGGTAGCGGAACCCATCGTAGAAGAGGGGCAGGCGGATGTAATCATTGCATTTGAAAGGCTGGAGGCAGCCAGATATGCCCATTTTCTTAAAAAAGGCGGAGCCATGGTGATTAATGATCAGAGAATCGACCCCATGCCGGTGGTTATCGGCGCCGCAAAGTATCCCGATAATATTATTGAGGAATTAGAGAAAAACTATAGAGTATATAAGGTCGATGCGATGAGCGAAGCAAAAAAGCTCGGCAACAGCAGGGTGTTTAATGTGATCGTACTGGGAATGGCAGCGCAGCATATGGATTTTACGAAAGAGGATTGGCTGGCTGTGATTGAGAAGACCGTACCTGCAAAAACGATTGAAATAAATAAAAAGGCATTTGAAATAGGTTATAATTTTTAATAATGCGCAAAAAGCCACGCACAGAAAAGGGGAATTATGATGAAACAGCTTTCTGTATTTATTGAAAATGAAATTGGAAGTCTGGCAGGAGTAACGAATATATTAAAGGAGAACCGGATTAATCTTCGGGCAATCGCCTCTTTTGATACACCGGAATTTGCTATTCTTAGAATCGTAGTGGATCAGCCGGAGAAAGCGCATAAGTCTCTGAAGGAAAAGGGATATGTTGTGAAAATGTCCGAGGCGGTAGCCGTGGAGCTTCAGGACCAGCCGGGAGCTTTGGATGGAATGCTTCAGGTGATTGCGGCTTCCGGCCTTGGCATTAATTATATTTATTCGATTGTAATACGGGACGGTAAGGTTCCGCTTATGATTATCAATACAGATCATTTGGATAAAACTGCAGCCGTACTGAAGGCGAACGGATATATTGTAGCAGAGCAGGAGGACATATAAGCATGATATGGAACGAAACCAAAGAATGTATGAGCCGTGATGAGATCTATAATCTGCAGAGTGCAAGATTAAAGAAGATGGTTAAGCGGGTTTACCATAATGTTGAATTCTATCGTAAGAAAATGCAGGCATTGGGCTTGGAACCCGGAGATATTAATGGATTAGAGGATTTGTATAAGCTGCCATTTACAACGAAGCAGGATCTGAGGGATAATTACCCTTTCGGACTCTTTGCGGTGCCGCAATCCGAAATTGTCAGAGTACATGCATCATCCGGCACAACGGGGAAGGCCACGGTTGTCGGATATACCAGAAGAGATATTGAGATATGGCAGGAATGTGTGGCCAGAGTCCTTTCCATGGCGGGAATCGGTCCGCTGGATAAAATACAGGTTGCCTATGGGTATGGACTATTTACCGGCGGACTGGGAATTCACTATGGTGCGGAAAACCTTGGCGCCACAGTAATTCCAATGTCAACCGGGAATACACAGAAGCTGGTTACCTTAATGCAGGATTTTGGAGTGACGGCAATTGCCTGTACTCCTTCCTACCTTCTGCACATAGCGGAGACTCTAGAGGAAGCGGGCCAGATCGACAACACAAAGCTAAAGGTAGCGGTCTGCGGAGCAGAGCCCTGGACGGAAAATATGCGAAAGCAGATCGAGGCAAAGCTCCATGTGAAAGCATTTGACATCTATGGCCTAAGTGAGATTATGGGGCCCGGGGTGGCGGCGGATTGTGAGTTTCATAAGGGGCTTCATGTTTATGAGGATCATTTTATACCGGAAATCATCCACCCGGACACATTAAAACCCTGCAAGGAAGGGGAAGTGGGAGAGCTGGTATTTACTCCGGTTACCAAGGAGGCTTTACCACTGTTTCGCTATCGAACCAGAGATTTGACGAGCATTACCTATGATAAATGCGAGTGCGGCAGAACGCTGGCCCGGATCTCCAGATTTAAAGGACGTTCCGACGATATGCTGATTATTCGGGGAGTGAACGTATTCCCTTCCCAGGTGGAAGCGGCCTTGTTGGAAATGGGAGAAACCAGCCCGCATTATCTTATGATCGTAGACCGTGTCAATAATTTGGATGTTTTAGAAGTTCAGGTGGAAGTGGAGGAACGCTTTTTCTCGGATGAAATAAGACAACTGGAGAGTCTGACGAAGAAGATTTCCCACGTGCTCCATACCGCTCTTGGCATATCGGTCAAAGTAAAGCTGGTAGCGCCCAGAACGATTGAAAGAAGTCAGGGCAAAGCAAAGCGGGTCATCGATCGAAGAATTATTGAATAATTTTATGAAAAATGCATTTATTATAATAAAGAACAGGAGGGGGATTATGCTCATCAAACAATTATCTGTTTTTGTGGAGAATACGGAAGGCAGTTTGGAATGCGTCGCACGAGCACTCTGTAAGAATAACATTAATATTGCATCCTTTAGTCTGGCGGATTCCAGTGAATATGGAGTACTTCGCATGATTGTGTCCGATCCGGAGCAAGGCAGAAAGATATTGAAGGAGGAAGGATTTTCAGCGATGCTGACGGAGGTTATCGCTGTGAAAATCGCACAAAAACCGGGTACGATTCATGAAGTGCTTAAAATCCTTTTCGAGGCCGGGCTAAGTGTGGAATATATGTACACCCTTTCAACAACCGGAAGAAATACTTCCGTTATCATGAAACTTTCCGATTTGGAGACTGCGCTGGTTACTTTGGGCAAGAACGGATACGAGGTTTGCACCGATAGGGAAGCGTATGAAATTAACAATTTTGTTGATAAATAATGTTTGACATTGTACAGAAAGAATGCTATGATAGCTATGTTGTTGAATAGGTCGACAACTAATTTATTATTTTTTGGAGGAATTATACATGAACAAAGGTACAGTTAAGTGGTTTAATAACCAAAAAGGTTTTGGATTTATCTCTGATGAATCAGGCAACGATGTATTCGTACATTACACAGGTCTTAACATGGACGGTTTCAAATCTTTAGAGGAAGGCCAAGAAGTTGAATTTGAAGTAGTTCAGGGAGCTAAGGGTCCTCAGGCAACAAACGTAAGAAGAATATAATCAATATTAGGGTTTACAGTGTACCTTTTTCTGTTATATAGATTCTGTTTTTTATGAAATAAGTATATAAAGAAATAAGCTATATTGTTACGAAATTGATTAAAAGGAGCTGTCGTACCAGCGGTTTAAAACCACCGGCGCGCAGCTCCTTTTTCATCTGCAAAATCAGTATTTGCCAATCTGCTGCACGACATGGTCAAAAAACCTGTGCCAGCTGTACTTCTGCTATTGACATTATATGTATAGAGAGGCAAGATATAAGCAGAGCCTAAGCGAGGGTACATCACTTTACTTCCGCTCCGAAACACACACCTTCTGTATACACAATAGCTACAATAGCTACAATATTGAAGTTTCGCAATAATCTGGAATTAAGATAAGTGAAAGGAGTAGAAATGAAAAAGATTGCATTTATTATATTTATAGCCTCTATATT
>DOWG01000235.1:0-1778 GCA_003519685.1 Lachnospiraceae bacterium | reverse complement strand
GTATTGAAAAAAATGCAGAAAGCATATGGTAGGACGATTCCGGTGGTTCATATATATAGTTTGTTTCAGACACTTGGTGACGAACTGCCAGAGAGAGAATATACAGAATCGGAACACTTGAAATTATGGGCTAATAAATCTATTATCCAATTTATTCCTGAAAAGGAACGTGAAAATTTTAGAGACCGGTGGAAAAATTATCAACCCGGATTGAAAGATGAAAATTGGGATGCATTTTCTCAGAATGCCAAGATGGTGACGGTAGTTTGGACGGATGATGGCTCTCCTTCAAACGAAAAGAATATATTAGATTTTAATGCCTTTAATTTGGTTGTCTATAATGAGATAAAAAGTCAACTATCCGATCAGTAATAGAAAAAGTAACTCGTTATTAAAACCTCTGATTGTATATCTATAATAATCAGAGGTTTTAAATTTTTAGGGCTAAACTATCCATTTGGCGAGAGACTGCATGACATGCCAAAGAAACCTGTTCGGGTGATAAAGAAAGCTTAATGGGAGAAAAACACAGATACTATTGACATTAAATGTATAGAGAGGTAAAACAATAGTAAAGGTAGATTTAAGCAGCATTATAATCAAGTGAAAGGATTAGCGATGAAAAAGGCTGTATTTATTATATTTATTGCTTCTATATTACTTTGCTCATGCAGTAGAAAAGAGGATTCCGATTATCTGGAATTTCCAAAGACAAAATGGGGTATGAGCATGGAGGAAACCTTAAATGCATATGGGATAACGGAAAAGAATACGAGTTACTATGACGAGGGTTCGACATTTATTATCGATGGCTATGAATTATTCGGTGAGAAGACATCTAAAATAACATTTAATTTTATTGACTTGAAAAATGGGAAACCAATACTTTGTGCTGTGAGAGCAACCTATCCGGATAGTGCGGATATGAATCAGGTATTGAAAAAAATGCAGAAAGCATATGGTAAGATGGTCCCGGATATTCATCTGTATAGTTTGTTTCAAGTGCTTGATGACGAACTGCCGGAGAGAAAATATACGGAATCGGAACACTTAAAATTATGGGGTAGTAAATCTGTTATCCAATCTATTCCTGAAAAGGAACGTGAAAGTTATAGAGATCGGTGGAAAAATTATCAACCCGGATTGAAGGATGAAAATTGGGATGCATTTTCTCAAAATGCTAGGATGGTGACCGCGATTTGGTCGGATAATGGAGAATTTCCTACACTAGAAAAGAATGCATTAGATTTTAATGCCTTTAATTTAGTTCTCTATAAGGAGATAAAAGGTCAACTATCCGATGATTCTGCGCGAACGAATCCGATCGATAAGGATCCGCTTACTACAGATAAAGAAAGCGGCAATGTATTTGATCTATCGCTGCTAGAAAAAGGCGATATGCAGACACAATTAGATAAATTGTGTCATTATTTTCTGCAGAAAGTTTCTGCGGTAACAATTCCCGGATAGTTGACATAGCATTAAATGATATATAAATGTAGAGATATTGAATACCGAAGTTCAATATCTCTGTTTTATTTAACCGCAGACCGTATTCCGTTACAGATTCGTTCTGGCCTTCCGGCCCCTCCCTACTTAAAATTATGGTTGTTAATTTTATATAGAATGATATAATGATATATAAATGATATGTTGCACATAAATGCTTAATTGATTCGTAAGAGTCTATTTATTAAAATTCCAGATTAGAATGAAAATATATTTTTCTCAATATATGTGGGAAAAATTGAAATTAAGAAAGGAGCTTCAAAATAGGA
>DOWG01000316.1 GCA_003519685.1 Lachnospiraceae bacterium | reverse complement strand
GCAGCCGCCAGGATACTGCCTTGTACTAAAAAATGATTACTGTGTTTTTTTGCAGACATGTCATTCTCCTCTATTTTCTCATCCGTATACAAGATAAATTGGAAGTCCAATTCTCCTGCTATATATCACTCCCGTAAGAACAGAATTCAAATGATTATTCTATGCCAATATCATTTAAGCGATTATCCGGAAATATTGCAATATATGTTTTACCGGGATTTATCGTGAGCTCGTTGCCGGAAGCATCATAGTAGCGCATTCGCCCGGCAGATTCCTTCTTTTTCCAGGTAATGTCTACTTTCTTTCCATTGGAAATATAATAGCCGCTGCCGCTGGCATCCTCAAAATCCATCGTTTGATAATGATTTCTATCAATATCTCTTTCCTTTACAAATTGAACGATAATATTTTTAAACGTAAGCTGTTGATCCGTATTGGAATCCTTATGTGGACCGCCAAACTGATATCGATAATACAGCTTATCCTCCGAATTGTAATCCAGGTAGGGAGCAGCATAGCTTGAAAAATCTATCGTTACTTTATTGGCTGCGGAACCCGTATCCAGATTCGTATCCTCACTATAAAAGGCAAAATGCGGCTCATATCCTTCCGGATACATCGTTTCATATCCCTTCTTTTTAATTCCTGCAAGAATACCGTCCAGGCTTGCAAAAGCATTATGCGGTGCTTTCATTGAATTATCCCGGTAAAAAACGGTAGTACCAATTCCTTCTATCCCGTCAAGATTATCGATTTTCAATTCTGCCAGTTTGCTTTTTGCGTATTTTGTTTTACCAAAATGTATATAGATGGCATCATATTCATCCGCAATACTTGCAAAATAATGCCTCGAACTTCGCATAGATCCGAAACGGTCTCCGCTGTAATTTTCTCCGATTGCCAAAAGCCTTGTAATTCCGCCTTCCACCAGTGCCTCATAGACAATATCCGCCTGTCCGATTCCCCACTGGTTTTTCACGGTTTTATAATTACTGAATTGAAACGCATAGGGACGTTTTTTACCAATCTCCTCCAGCACCCACAGTCCGGTCAGCATACTTCTCATCTCTCCTTCATGGCTCTCTTCCGGAATAACGGGAGCTGCAGTCGGTATCGGTGTGGCAGAAACATTTGACTCATAATCTTTAATTGCATTATCACCATTATTTTTATTTTCTTTCTTACACCCAATAAAAAGCAGCGCTGTAAGCATAAGAATTACCGTAAAAGCTGTTTTTTTCATTTTCTCCTCCTAATATTAACGATAAATTTGCAGCTTGTCCAAAACTTGCTTCTGCTTCTCCTCCATCCGCATTCGCTCTTCCTCTTCCATATGGTCATAGCCAAACAGATGGAACATACTATGCGCTGTGAGAAAAGCAATTTCTCTTTCGATGCTGTGACCGTATTCAGCGGCTTGCTCGATTGCTCTTTCTACGGATATCACAATATCACCAAGCAGCAGCTCACCCGTTTCCGGATGGAAGCTATCTGCGTGCTCCTCCTCCAGTTTAGAGAAATCCCCCGGAAGATCAAATTCGGTCGCGGGAAAGGACAATACATCGGTCGGTGCATCGATCTTTCTGTATTCCCGGTTAATTTCCTGTATCTCCTCATTATTCGTTAACAGGATACTTACCTCTGCCTCATAGGGACAATCTTCATAATCCATACATCCCTCTACCACTCTTTTTAATAATGCCTCATAATCAAAATCTAATGTATCCTTTGCTTTATATGCAATCTGAAAGGTCATAACCAATTTCCTTCTCTCTTATTCATTCAGGTATCCATTACTAAATTCTCTTTGATAGAATTCCTTTAATAACTTATAGTCTTTCACAGAAAGACCGGATTCATCAAAGGTTCCTTTCTCCATTCGCATCTGAAAAATATTTTCTATTATTTTATTCCTTGTATATTTATGCTTTCTTGTTTTTTCTATGTATTCAATCGTTGATACCACGTTATCCGTAAGCATAACAATTGCAGCCTCGATACAGGTTGGTCTTTCATATCGGATATTATGCTGCTTCAATATGGATTTCAGCTTCTCCGGAAAACCATATTGTTCCGCAATGATAAGGCCCTCCTCGATATAGTTACTGCCCTTCACTTTCCCGATCTCATGGTACAATCCGCCCGCCTTTGCCAGCAGTTCATCCGCCTGAATAGTCCTCGCCGCCCGGCCGGAGATATCCCCGACCATAATTGCATGCTCATATAATTCTTCCGAATAATTCTTCAGCTGCATTAACAGCTCATTATTTATATCGATCAGGAGCTCGCAGCTTGTCCGCGGGCCTCCCGCAGCCTCCGTCTCACCTGCTTCTGTTGGTTGAACAGATTCCTGCTGTTCAATTTGAACAGATTCCTGTTGTTCAATTTGAACGGCTTCCTGTTGTTCAAAGCAATCATTCCCGCCGCCGACAGGCTCCTCTTCTTTCCCCTCCTCCGTTAATGCAAAATGCTGATATAGCCGGCAGAGAAAAAATCCGGCAGCCAGAATCACCAGAACACTAAAGAAAGAACTGATATAATTATATCCGGCGTTAAAATTAAATACAAAATTATTCATTATAAAGGCCAGCGTTATATTGGTTGACAACAGGATAATAGCCGCATAAATCACAGTGGATTTCTGACTAAGATAATTCGACAGCATACTCATGAGCGCTCCCATCAGCAGAAACTGGAGAACCATTTCCAACCGTCCGGCAAATCCCATTCCAAATAGAAAGATAAGATTAAATTGAAGAATCAGCCCCAATCTCGGATCGATCAGCATGGAAACAACCAACCCTCCCAACATCCAGAAGCAAAATATCTCCGGATCATTCACCAGATAAAGGAGAACGATGGAGCTAAAATAACTGACCATAAGAATGCTTTTCGCAAACTTTTTATTCAAAATGCCACTTTCAAAATAGCGAATATAAAAACAGGCAGCTAACGTTAAAAGTAGGGTAAGAACACCAAGCTTAACCAAAGAAGTACCCAGACCATTTCGTAAAAATTCCAATAAAATCACCAATACTGTTGCGATGATGATCAGTATTGGCGAAAAGATCTCTTTACTTATTTTCATAGCGATTACTCCTGATTTTTTCTGATTTAAAATCCACTTTGTTGACTCGCCGGTGCTTCCCCTGAGCCGCCCTGCTATCAAAACGGCGCTGTCGGTCTTCGTAGGCATCATAAGCTTTCACAATCTTTTGTACTAATGGATGCCGGACAACGTCCTGACTCGTTAAATAGGAGAAGCCAATATCATCAATTTTATTTAAAACCTTTAAAGCCACATCCAGACCGGAAACCGCACCCGATGGTAAGTCCTTCTGCGTCTGATCACCGGTAATTACTACCTTCGAGCCAAAGCCAATTCTGGTTAGAAACATCTTCATCTGCGCCGGTGTCGTATTCTGTGCCTCATCCAATATGATAAAAGCATTATCCAAGGTTCTTCCCCGCATGTAAGCCAGAGGCGCAACTTCTATCAGCCCCTTCTCCGTATTCTTAGCATAAGCATCCGGGCCCATAATTTGATACAGAGCATCATATAAGGGTCTTAAATAGGGATCTACCTTGCTCTGTAAATCTCCCGGCAAAAATCCGAGCTTTTCTCCTGCTTCAATCGCAGGACGGGTCAGAATAATCCTTCCGACTTCATCATTCTTAAATGCCGTTATTCCCATTGCCATAGCCAGATAGGTCTTACCGGTTCCGGCAGGTCCGACGCCAAAAACCACCATTTTATTTCGAATCAAATCAACATAATTTTTCTGCCCGATTGTCTTTGGCTTAATCGGTTTCCCGCTGATGGTATGGCAGATTAATTCTTTATCGATCTCCACAATTGACTTTTCTTTTTCCTCAAAACATAAAGACAGTGCATAATTGACATTCTGCTCTGTTATTGTATTTCCCCGTTTAGAAAGCTCCAAAAGCTGTTCAAAAATTCTTTTTGCCTTTCCGACATCTTCTGCAGCACCCACTACTTTAATTTCACCGTTTCTTGCTATGATGGTAACGTTTAAGGTTCGCTCGATAATCTTTACATAAGCATCAAAAGCTCCAAATACATTCTTTTCGTGTTCTGCCGGTAGTTCTATGATTGTCTCAATTATACTCATCCGTTTGCTCGATCCTCCACTCGCTATCTTGTACTTTCTGGTATTCCCAGGCCGGTTCCTCTACTATAATTCTCCCCTGAGTAATACAAGAATTATTCTCTATCGTAATTTCAATATTATGATCTAATATGGTAACCCCATTATCCGTCAAACGTTTCAAATAACGCTGTAATTTCTTATTTGCAATTTCTTTTGCTTTCTCCTCGGTATAGGTCCTCTTCTTTTCGTTGTATTCCCGGACCGTTATCGTGCCATAGCGGAAAGGCAAATAAAAGGTTTCCGTTACATGCAGCGTATTTTCGTTAACAATTATATCATATCTGTCATAGGAATGACTAGGATTATGTAAAAATATTTTTTTGCCCAGAACGCTGAAATAGTAACCGACTTTTTTCTCTCCGGTAAATTCCTTATCGATGTAATTCATGGAGAAATTATCCGCATAATCATAAAAGGATTTGCAGGATATGGTTGCATCCGCTACAACAAGCTCATTCTTAAAAATTTCATCGAAATCGCCCTTCACTGTCACAATACCGGAAACCAATATATCCCCTTTCTTTACAACATCGCCGGATTTTACCGCCGGGGTTCCGGCACGGGTGATAATACTCACTATAATGGCATTTTTCGAAGCGACCATATGACTTGGCTCCCTGACACCCCTTGCCGGAGCCGGCATATTGGTTTCGGTGATTTTAATAATTAACCGGGTGCCTTTTATCTCTGCGGATACCCATCCGATATCATTATATGCCAGGCGGATTTCGTCTTCAATCTCCTGACAGTCTACCTTCTTTTTCTGAATCCCGGTATAGATTTCATTTTCTTTCAAAAATTTAATCATTGCTTCCGGAGTATATTTGGAACCGCCCAGAATCTGGATATCCCAGATAAATAAAGACATGATATAAACTAAGATACAGCATAGAAGAAGTCCGGCAAAAAAAGCTTTTCTCGTACGATACCGGTGCAAATAAAAGGGAAGGCCTGTTTTCTCCTTGATTCTTGGAATCATACCGGTCTTTTTTGCAATCGGTTTTAATTTCTTATAATTCTTTGCTTGTATATAAAAACGGTAATCCTCTTCCACACGCTTCAGATTCCAGATCAGAATTTTCTTGTTATAGCACAAATTAATAAAACGTTCCGGAGCATTTCCTTTGATCTGAACAGCCAGATATCCCCGCAGCCAGTTAACAAGTTTTCTCCACATGTTAACACCCCCATCGTCCTTTTCTTGCTATCATTGATAGTATATTGCATGAATGAACCCGGTTATTCGCATTTCATCTTCTGTAAAATATAAAATATTAAGTTGCTTTCCTTCGATACATATTTTGCATACCTTCGTCTGGACTTTAATAAGATTGCCATTGTATTCTATGATCCCTTTATAATTTTCAAGACAGATTTCATTCCTTCCGGTCGCAGTTACGATGGGTGCCCCCGCTAAGATGTCCTGCGGCAAATGCAGATGATTCGAAAGCTGTTCCAGATAATTCATTCTTTCTTTCTCTCTTTTTTTTATTTCACTCTTTGTATCAAATCCTTGATACAGCGTATTTTTGGCATTCTTCTTAAACTTCTTATGGGAAGATTTTAGATTGCTCTTCATTGATAGCCCCCTAAATCCTTTGCAGATACTGTTATTATTATATGAATTTTTCAAACTATGTAGACTATTAAGGAGGGTTTTCGATTAACAAATGAGAAAAATAAGAAAATTTACGCTATCGAACTTCTTCCGTTTTTGCGCAAAATAAAGTAGGGCAGCCTATTTCTAGATTGCCCTACTTTATGTGCGACAGGCAGCCGCACAAAATGACTCCCGGTGATCTCAACGGGAGTCTCTTAATTCGTAACAAGGAATTTACGTTCTATCATTCAACTTGCTGATTAATATTTACGTTTTCTAGCCGCTTCAGACTTCTTCTTACGTCTTACACTTGGCTTTTCATAATGCTCCCTCTTACGGATCTCCTGTTGGATACCGGCTTTCGCGCAGCTTCTTTTGAATCTGCGGAGAGCACTGTCTAACGTTTCATTGTCTTTTACGATAACATTTGACATAGTCTCACACCTAACCTCCCTCCAGTTGTGTATTGTGCTTACAACTGATTGGGTCTTTTTTGAATAGCACTATATAGATTATAGCATATTTTTCATTTTCGTCAACCGTTTTCTAAGGATGTCTTATCAATTTACTTATGTTTTACTTATGCTTTAACGTATTTGGAACATTCATCCCTTGATCTGCTCTGCCAGTACTTCCTTCGCTTTTGCGATTGCGGCATCGATGCCTTCCGCGGACTTTCCGCCTGCCTGTGCCATATTGGGGCGTCCGCCGCCGCCACCGCCGACAAGAGC
>DOWG01000284.1:5911-6191 GCA_003519685.1 Lachnospiraceae bacterium | reverse complement strand
AAGAAAAAGGATATTAATAAGGAGAAATGATTCCCTGCGATGAAGGCGTTCTTGAATGGGTGCCAAAGAGTAATCTGCTTAAGTTAAATCTCTGGGAAGGCGATAAAATATTTCTCAATTTACTGGCGGAGGAAGCCCCCTTCTTCTCCCTTAAATTGCGGTACGAAGGAGATAAACTGGTTGAATGCAGACAGAACGGCAGAGATATCAATCTCTAATGGAGTAGATTTCTAATAGAGGATACAGAAAACAGATTTACTTTTTAAATCCATCAAATCCA
>DOWG01000284.1:2859-5808 GCA_003519685.1 Lachnospiraceae bacterium | reverse complement strand
GCATTCACTTGTATATTACTTGGAGCCAGCTCCTTGGCAAGGGCTTTTGTCAAGGCGTTGACACCGCCCTTTGAGGCAGAATAAGCGACCTCACAGGAAGCACCTACATTTCCCCATACGGAGGAGATATTGATGATTTTACCACATTTTCTATGAACCATAGCAGGAACAGCGAGGGAACAGCAATTAAATACGGAAGTCAGATTGGCTGCTATGATCCGATTCCAATCCTCCGGTTTCATATCAGTAAAAAGACGAATATCAGCAATACCGGCGTTATTTATGAGAACGTCCAGACTGCCAAAAGTTCGTTTTATCTGCTCAAAGAGCTTTACTACCACATCGTAATTTCCTACATCGCCGACAAAGGCAAGACAGGAGACCTGGAAAGCTTCGATCTCGGTCTTCGTTTTCTGCAGCAAATCTTCCCGGGATATACAATTAATTACAACATTGTATCCTTCCCTTGCATACTTTATAGCAATTGCTCTGCCAATTCCTCTGGAAGAGCCGGTTACCAATACCGTTTTTCTATTCATAACAATCCCTTCTTACCGGCGGTTTGTATTCCATCCGGTATCCCCATTATTTTCCTCTATATAGTGTTCTTAATGTCCAGTGATTTATCAATTATGATTTGAGTGTCATAAGTTATATAAAAACCAGAAACCTGAATAGGATCGAATATATATAAGGTTATATTCATATCAAAATCTAAAAATGACTTATGACACTTAAATCAATTATATATTATTTTATATTATTAGTAAATCATTACGTTTTTTCTCATAGGAGATATAGGATGGAAGAAATGAAGAATTATTGTACCAACGAATGCAAATACTCCTTATCGGATATTATTTGTCGAAATCATAGGATAGACTTTGCCCATGTGTGAGCAGTAACATCCAGATAAAATCCCGAAAAAGTTCGGGGCAGATTAGTTGAAGCAAACGGATTTTTGTGATAGAATGTAGCAATGCGAGGTGATCTGCTTGAAGAAAAGTGCCGGTAAATTATTGGCCACAGGGTTTATAAAATCTCTTTTTGTTGTACTAATTATGTTTGGAGCCGGCGCAGGCAGTTACTGGGCGGTCATGCATTTTTGGGATATTCCCGTTGCAGAGCCGGAGGAAAAAGATCCCTTGCAGCAGCAGAAGGAAGAGCCTATTACGAAGGCGACCCTGGATGACATTTCAAAGAACCTGATTTTTCGTGTTCAAGAGGATACCGGTGAGATCAATGGAATATTATTGGAGGTATTTCACTGCGGAGAGAAAAGAATGCAGTATATCACAATTCCAATAAGAACACAGTATACCATGTCAGAGGCTTTATACCAGAAACTTGTTCTCGTGCACCCAACGATACCGCAGGTAATAAAACTTTCCAATATTACAAAATATTTTGATAAGGACACCGTATATGATTACGGAGTGCTGATTATGGAAGATTTATTGGGGATTGACATTAGCTATTATACGGCAATTCCCGAAAGTATTTACACAACAATATTTGAAACACAGGAAATTACAGAAGATAATCAGACAACATCTTCTGAGAAGCTATCGCAAGAGCAGGAAGCCGGTATCTCGTATGAGGTTTTCTCAGATAAATACATAAAATTTTTAAAATCATTTCAAACGGCAGAGGATGTGTACAACTATATTGCAGAAACATATCCTCATCTGCAGTCAAATCTGACTCTGAATGGTAAGATGAATTATTTAGAAAGTTATTGTAAGACACCGCTGAGCAGGGTTTCTTTTGCCCTGATCAATGGAGTAAATAAAAACAATGCCTATTATATTGAAGCAGCACTTGCAAAGCAGCAGATTGAAAGCTACATTGCCCAAAATGCGGCCGAGTAGAGGATAGTACAGTTACCGTTATCGGATATCATTTGTCTAAATCATGTCATGAACAAAAAACATGTTCATGATCTTGTCACTCCACTCGTCCGTTTTTATTATAACATGGTATACATTGTGGGTGTGAACAGTAACTATAGTTTTGTCAGTGTATAAAAAATAAGGAAGTGCGTACGATAAAGTTATGCAATCTACATAGCAAGGTCTGCGAAGCAGGAATCCGACCGTCTTTTGAAGGTCGCTAGTTCACATGACATTGTAGCTAAGGAGTAAATATGGCAGCAGATAATAAAAAAAAGAAAACCATACAAATACTGCAAAAATATAGTATGCTTGTTGCAGGAATTATTTTAATGGCGTTGGCGGTTAATCTTATATATGAGCCTATGGGGCTGGTAACCGGAGGAGTATCCGGTATCGCAATTGTGGTTAAGTATTTGACAGAGCCGTTTATAGAAGGAGGAGGCGTGCCGGTTTGGCTTACTAATGTCCTTTTTAACGTTCCGTTGTTCCTCCTTGCTTTTTGGATGGAAGGGAAAAAATATATTGTTTCCGGTCTTGTAGGAACGGTTATATTTACCTTAGCCCTTTATCTTATCCCGGTCTGTAATTTGCAATTGGAGGATAAGCTGCTGGGGGCTTTGTTTGGCGGAGCGCTGACCGGTGTCGGCATCGGATTGGTATTTTCCGTATCCGCATCGACCGGAGGAACGGACCTTCTTGCTATGTTGATTCATGATAAGAAAAGACATATCTCAGCACCGCAGATACTCTATGTCATTGATGGTACCATTATTTTATCCGGTGCAATGGTTTTTGGTATTAGCAATGCCCTCTATGCAATTATAGCTGTTTTTATTACGACAAAATTTTCCGATGCGATTCTGGAAGGCCTAAAATTTGCCAAGATGGCATATATCATCTCCAATGAATACGAAAAGATTGCAAATGTGATATTAACCTCCATGGATCGTGGTGTTACCGGTGTTTATGCCAAAGGAATGTACTCAAATGCAGATAAAAAAATGCTCTTTTGTGTAGTTTCAAAAAAAGAGATTGTACAAATCATTGAAATATC
>DOWG01000284.1:0-2840 GCA_003519685.1 Lachnospiraceae bacterium | reverse complement strand
CTATTATCGGTAAAAATACTTATTTTATCGGCTTGTATACAAATTATACAAAAGCCCAATTTTTATTTTGTTAAAATGGGATATGGTGAAAGAAAGCCAAATGGTGTATTATGACGGTATAGTAATAGTACAAGAATTTACAGATTGTATTATAAATTAGGAGGATATAAAATGGCAAGTTTATCATTAAAGAACATTACAAAACAATATCCTAACGGAGTTGTTGCAGTAAAAGACTTTAACCTCGATATAGCTGACAAAGAGTTTATCATCTTTGTTGGACCTTCCGGTTGTGGTAAATCAACTACTCTTCGTATGATTGCTGGTCTAGAAGAAATCACAAAAGGCGAGCTGTGGATTGGTGATAAGTTAGTAAATGATGTAGAGCCTAAGGATAGAGATATTGCGATGGTATTCCAGAACTACGCTTTGTATCCGCATATGTCAGTTTACGATAACATGGCATTTGGTCTTAAGCTAAGAAAGATACCAAAGGATCAGATTGAGAAAGCCGTACATGAAGCAGCTAGGATCCTTGATATCGAACATTTATTAGATCGTAAACCGAAGGCTTTGTCCGGTGGTCAGAGACAGCGTGTTGCGATGGGTCGTGCTATTGTTCGTCAACCTAAAGTATTCCTTATGGATGAGCCTTTATCAAACCTTGATGCGAAGCTAAGAGTTCAGATGCGTATTGAGATTGCTAAATTACACAAGAGACTGCAGGCTACCATNNATTGTTGTTATGAAGGATGGTCTCATTCAGCAGGTAGATACTCCTCAGAACTTATATGACAAACCGCAGAATTTGTTCGTTGCCGGTTTCATGGGATCTCCGCAGATGAATTTATTTGATGCAGTTATCTCTAAGAGGAACAATGATGTAGTTGCTACCTTTGCTAATCATACCGTTAAAATTCCGGATGCTAAGGCTAAGAAATTGATGGAAGGCGGCTATGAAGGAAAGACGGTTGTTCTTGGTATTCGTCCGGAAGATGTTCATGATGAAGAGATGTTTATCAATAGTTCTCCGGATAGCGTTATTGAAGCAACGGTTAGAGTATACGAGCTGTTAGGTGCAGAGGTATTCCTGTATTTTAATGTTGATGAATCCCTGGAAATTACGGCACGTGTTAACCCTCGTACAACAGCCAGACCAGAGGATACTCTTAAGATTGCATTCGATATGTCTAAGCTTCATATCTTTGATAAAGAGACCGAGCAGGCTATTGCTAATTAAATAACATAATGTGATAAATATTTATGGGGAACACGATTGTGTTCCCCTTTTTTGGTGTAGTGTGTCCAGCGAAGCTAGACCATACGATAAAAAATGCTCCGCTAAGGATAATGTTTTTCTTACAATATTCTGACTTTTCATTCCTTTATGCAAAGAGTTTTTGGTTTACGAATGAATTTTCACAGTACTGCCAATATTATTATTGTAGAGCATCAAAGATAGTATAGCGGATAAACTAATGATTGAATTTCTAAAATTGATAGAAATATACGAAGAAATTAATAGAGATTTAATATTTTTAGTTTACTTATAACGATTTTAGTGTTAAAATAAAGCTTACGTATCTACAAATTATAAATTTAATAAGAAATACAATATAAAGGGAGTGAATGTATGATTTCAAATCAAATTCTGCAAGGTACAATTGACGGATTAAAAGGAATCACACGCATCGATATCTGCGTCATGGATATAGAAGGTAAAGTTCTCGCTACCACGATTGAGGACATGGAGCAATATGAAGATGCTGTTATAGCCTTTGTTTCTTCTCCGGCAGATAGCCAGGCTATTCAGGGCTATCAATTTTTCAAGGTGTTTGATGAGCATCAGCTAGAGTATGTGATACTGATTAAGGGTGACAGTGAAGATGTCTTTATGATAGGTAAGATTGCATCTTTCCAGATTCAGAATCTTCTGGTTGCATACAAGGAAAGATATGACAAGGATAACTTCATCAAGAATCTGCTTCTTGATAACCTGCTTCTTGTTGATATCTACAATCGGGCAAAAAAGCTTCATATCGATACGGAGGCAAGACGCGTTGTTTATATTATTGAGACAAAGAATGAAAAAGATGCGAACGCTTTAGAGACCGTGCGCAGCCTTTTCTCCGGCAAGACCAAGGATTTCATTACAGCAGTGGATGAGAAAAATATTATTCTTGTCAAAGAAGTGAAGCAATCGGAAAGCTATGAAGACTTGAATAAGACAGCAAAGGTTATTCTGGATATGCTGAATACCGAGGCTATGACGAAGGTTCATGTCGCATATGGTACGGTTATAAATGAAATCAAAGATGTATCAAGGTCCTATAAAGAAGCAAAGATGGCATTGGATGTCGGCAAGATTTTCTACAGCGAGAAAAATATAGTTGCCTACAATAAATTGGGAATTGGCCGGTTGATTTATCAGCTTCCCCTGCCGTTGTGTAAAATGTTTATTAAGGAGATCTTCGAAGGAAAGTCCCCGGATGATTTTGATGATGAGACACTGGCGACCATTAATAAATTCTTTGAAAACAACCTAAATGTCTCCGAGACTTCCAGACAGCTGTATATTCATAGAAATACCTTAGTATATCGTTTGGATAAATTGCAGAAGAATACAAATCTTGATCTTCGGGTATTTGAGGATGCGATTACATTTAAAATTGCATTAATGGTTGTAAAATACATGAAGTATATGGAGCAAATGGATTATTAAGAATTAGGAAATTAAGCTGTTGCAAAACAACTCGTACAATTAAATATAGTTGTTTTGCAACAGCTTTCCGTTTCATGATATCGGATACTTTCTAATAATATATAGAGAGAATATTTTT
>DOWG01000067.1 GCA_003519685.1 Lachnospiraceae bacterium | reverse complement strand
GATGTTCAGCAAAAAGTGATCGAGGAAAATGTAAAGGAAGAAGCAGCGGAAGCGTAATTTTAGAATGAAAATGAGCATATAGAATTCTGAAACTACATCGACTATGTATTCTTCGTATGGCATTGGCATAGCTGTCCTACGAAGTCATAGTCGATGTTTTTTGGGGCAAATTATAATAAAAATAAGCTGTATTAAACTTTTTTATTAAAATAATTAATTGGTAAGCTACTTGAAATTCAAAGTTTCTTCTTATATTATTGATAAGGATGCCATAAGTCATATCAAAACAATTAACATGAATATATATAAGCTCCTATTTAGGTCAAAATCTTAAAATGAATTATGACACTCCTATCATTATTAACAAGTAAAATTATACGTAACGAAAAGGAGAATATTTTATGGAAAAGTTTTTTAAACTCAAGGAAAATGGCACGAACGTTTCGACAGAAATCATTGCCGGTATTACGACCTTCTTTGCAATGGCTTATATTATCTTCGTAAACCCGGAGATGCTGGAAAAGACCGGAATGCCCGGCGGTGCAGTATTTCTGGCAACGATCATTGCATCGGTTATCGGCACCTTGGTAATGGGACTGTTTGCCAATGTACCGTATGCGCAGGCACCTGGAATGGGACTAAACGCTTTCTTTACCTTTACGGTATGCAACGGCTTGGGATATACCTGGGAGCAGGCGTTAGCAATGGTATTTATCTGCGGTATTATAAATATCATTATTACGGCTACAAAAATCCGTAAATCTATTATAAAAGCAATCCCGGAAAGTTTACAGAATGCAATCGGCGGCGGTATCGGTATTTTTATTGCTTATCTGGGATTGGTCAATGTTAAATTAATCAATTTTGATGCCGGAGTTCCGAGCCTTTCCTATTTTAACAATCCGGAGGTACTTCTGGCAATTATCGGTATCATCATTACTTTAGTCCTTTTGGTGTTAAAAGTAAAAGGTGCAATTATTATCGGCATTGTTGCAACGACGTTGATCGGAATTCCTATGCATGTTACAAATTTGGACTTTAAAGCAACAACGGGTCTGGGAGAATCCTTTCGGCAGCTTGGCACAACCTTCGGGGCAGCCTTTGGTGCAAACGGAATCCAATCCTTATTTAATGATATTACAAAGCTTCCAACCGTTCTTATGACTATTTTTGCATTTAGCTTATCCGATACCTTTGATACGATCGGTACCTTCATCGGAACCGGCAGAAGAACAGGTATCTTTGATGAGGAGGATGAAAAAGCATTAGAGCAGGGCGGCGGATTTAAGTCGAAGATGGATAAAGCATTGTTTGCAGATTCGATTGCGACAAGTATCGGTGCTGTTTTGGGTACCTCGAATACGACCACCTATGTTGAAAGTGCAGCCGGTATCGGTGCCGGCGGATGTACCGGCCTTACCTCTGTGGTTACGGCAATCTTATTCCTGCTTAGTATGTTCCTTGCCCCGGTCGTTGGGATCGTACCCAGTCAGGCTACGGCTCCTGCATTAATTGCTGTGGGTATTATGATGCTGTCCTCTTTCAAGGAGATTGACTGGAGTGATTTTGATGTAGCACTTCCTGCATTCTTTGGCGGAGCATTCATGGCACTCAGCTACAGCATTTCCTATGGAATCGCTGCCGGCTTTATCTTCTATGTTATCGTTAAGATATGCAAGGGACAAACCAAGGAAATCAATGCGGTTTTATGGGTTTCCACGATTTTATTTATTCTGAACTTTATTGTTCAGGCACTGCTGTAGTTGTTACTGTTCACACCCACTATGTATACCATGATATAATAAAAACGGACGAGTGGAGTGACAAGATCATGANNATATGATTTCGACAAATGATATCGGATAAGGAGTATTTGCATTCGCTGGTACTTTGGCTCTGTATTTTTTCGGATACATTTGACGAAATCAAAAGCCGTAGGATTTTGAAGTCCTGCGGCTTTTCTTAATAATTTTTCTTCTTGTACGGCTCGGAATGCTCATGTACCACAATCTTCTCAATAAACTCCCACACAATTTCGGAGGTTACTCATTAATTCGTTTCCCTGGTATCTTCCTCTTCTTCCGCCTTGTCTCCGATGGACAGCAGAAGATTTAATAGGATACCTACAATTGCAGCGGTAGCTAATGCAGGAATTTCAATTCCGAACATTGGGATCATTCCGTTTCCGGTAAATCCGTAAGTTCCGCCGAGTCCGATTACGAGGATAATCGCAATAACGGCCAGGTTTTTCGATTTGAACATATTTACTTTACGATCCATCATGATTGCAATACCCTGCGCTGCAATAACACCGTAAAGGTATACGGAGAGACCGCCGATTACTGCGGTGGGGATCGAGTAGATCGCATTGATCAATGGGGTAAAGCAGGCAATGATCATGGTGATAATGGCTGCCGAAATGAGCACCGGTACGGAGAACACCTTGGAAATAGCCATGGTACTGATATTCTCTCCATAGTTTGTACCTGCCGGGCCGCCGATGAAACCAGAGATGATATCCCCAATACCGTCACCGATTAAGTTTAAGCCAAGCTTGTCCGCAATTTTATATTCTTTTTTAGATCCTTTTTCCTTAGCCAAGGCATTAATATAGATATCAAGCTGATAGATATGTGCGGTTGATTCCGGAATGGTTGCAATTGCGATTGGCATAATTGCAGCCACGGAAGCCCAGGAGGGTTTCGGGATCGTGAATTCCGGTATGGATAATAATCCATTTGCTTTTATGGTGTCAAAGACTAAAAAGGGTATTCCGGTAATGTGTCCGATGATAGCGGCAGCCAGGTAACCCGTAAAAAGGCCAAAAAGAATAGGCAACTGCGATAGCCTGCCCTTCAAATAAACGGAATATATAATTGTTGAAAATAAAGTTATCATGGAAATGATCCATGCCATATTATGTGCTAATTGCATTTGTCCATCTGCTATGTTTGCCGGAATGGCTGCTGCATTTTCAATAGCATTTTTTGCAAGGGATAAACCAATAATAATAGCAATACTTCCTGTAACCGTTGGTGGAAGAATTTTGTCAATGGTTTTTTTACCGGCACGTTTAATTAGGAGACCGGCGATAATCGATATAAAACCTGACATTACAATACCAAATTGAGCAATTGAAATTTTTTCGTTTAGAGTTAAACCGGAAAATTGTTCTGCTCCCATGATAGAAGCAATCGCTGCGATATAAGAAAAACTGGAACCATAATAGAGGGGAATCTTTCTCCCTGTGATAAGAATAAAACAAAGAGTGGAAAGTCCACTGGCGAAAATTGTTGTTGAAACATGAAAGCCAGTGATTAATGCAACTAATACGGTTGCTGGAAACATTACTACGATCTGCTGTAATGCAAAAAAGATAAGCTCCACTATGGGTGGGCGTTCATCGGGCAGATAGCCGACGGGTTGCTTTCTTGAAGACATAAATTTCTACCTCCTGAGATTTTTTATATTTAAACACATTTCGACTCATTTGTAAAGAGGTAAATTGAAATAATTTTTTAAAAAGTTAAAATTGCATAGGAAATTTAGACAATGGAACCGGGTGGAAATGCTTTGATAAGCAGCGTGGGCGAAAAAACGGTACTTTCTTGTTGGTAATCCGCTTTGCGTTACCGTTTATTTCTGGTATACTCTCTATAAGAATATAGGTATTATCAAAATAGATACCAGAAGAATCAAATAAAAATGATGAATTTTATACCGCCATTGGCGGGGAATGCGAGGAAAAAATGAAGCAAGTTAGAAAACTCCGGGCAGGTCTGGTGCAATTAACAGGTACCGTTCGCCGATATCC
>DOWG01000046.1 GCA_003519685.1 Lachnospiraceae bacterium | reverse complement strand
CCGATTCGGAGACGCTTTCGCTTAAGCTTCATTACGTAGCGGTACATAAGGCTCCAAAATACGGAGCTAAAGTACCGACGAATGCAAATACTCCTTATCGGATATCATTTGTCGAAATCATAGTATAGACTTTGCCATGGTGTGAACAGTATCAATTCATCTTTGTTTACACAACTTAATTGGTGAAAGGCTGCTGCAATAATTCAATCAGTCTTCCGATTGCATTCCCATCCAGGGAATGATAGTTTTGCGCAACAAAGTCCTGGATCCGCTTCCTATCAAATTCACCGTTCTCAATTAAGCTGCCCACTTCCTTGCCGGTATAGGCAACCGGGCCGGGCACATAGCTCTGGTACGGATAGTAAAACCCTCTTCCATGCTGTAAGAATTCCTCGTAATCATAGGCATAGAAGATCATAGGACGCAGAGTCAGGCAGTATTCAAAAATTATGGAAGAATAATCCGTTATTAACAGATCCGCTGCCATCAGCACTGTATTCACATCTTCTTCGAAGGAGAGCTGATAGATATTCGGTCCGGCGGTCCCATCTTCCAATGCTTTCGCAACAAACGGATGCACGCGAAGCCCGACCGCATATCCCTCCGGAAGCCATTTGATAAGGTCTTCCAGCTGCTTTTCCACGCTTGGATGATTCACCTCATGATCCCGAAAGGTTGGTGCATACAGGATTAACTTCATTTCCTCCGGAATTTGATACTTTCGATAAATATATTCCTTATCCGCATTTTTCTTTTCTTTCCCCGCCTTCTCGATCCGCTTTAGAAGCTCATCCGTCTTTGGCAGTCCGATCGGATAGACACGGGCCTTCTCTACGCCGAATGCTCCGGCATACAGTTCCTTCATTTCAGAAGAATTCACAATCAAATGTGTTATATTGGCGTTCGCTCTTCTTTCAAGCTCTTTTAATCTGCCGGAATTCGCGTCCTGGCCGAATTTCTTAATGGTCCCGGTACCATGCCATAATTGGACAACTTTTGTTCCCTTTCTTCTGCGAAGGTATGCAAAGGGCAGAAAAACATTATCCAGTAAAATAATTTCCGCTCGCGCCATCTGATAAGGCTTCAGGGTAAAGAAAGAAATCACCTTGCGTAAGCTGGCGATGTTCTTGACCTCCAAAGTATCCTTCTTCGTAATATAGGAAAAGGAATATCCTTCGGATCTCTCTTGTAATGCCCTAGCAACAAGGCTTACATTACTTCCTTCCCCATCATCATGCGTCATAATGCAGAGAACTCTTTTCTTTTTTATCGGGAACAGTCTGCATAGGTAGTAAACCATGGCAAACAGGGAATAACCGATTGTTTTCTTCATACTGATCTCCATTATCATGATAAAAATAATAATTTAGTAATCCATTTCATTACATTCCATCTATAATTCCGATCTATCCTCATTTCTATGGCCTATGCCGATAACCATCGGATTGTCTCACAGCTAAGACTGATTTGCTGCAAATTCATTTGCATAATTTCTTATTATTATTCCTCCGAGAAGCTCTCGATAAGCTCTACGATTCGCTTTGCGGCATTCCCATCATCCAGGTGGTTATACTTCTTTGTAAATGCCTCCTGCCTTTCCCGGTAATCGGCCGGATCATACTGTTTGATTGCCCGGATCAGATCTTCGGTAGTTAATACGACCGGTCCCGGTGCCTCCGCTAAGAAGTCAAAATAGAAGCCGCGCAGGGTATCCTTATATTCCTCCAGGTCATAGCAATAGAAGAACATCGGCCTTTTCAAAAGATTATAATCAAACATGACCGAGGAATAGTCCGTTATTAACAAATCAGACACCAGATACAGAAGTGAAATATCATAGCTTAGATCATAGGAATATACAAACCCCCGGTAAGGCGACCAGTCAATCTGATCCATGATAAGATAATGATACTTCACGATCATAACTGTGTCCTCCCCGATTGCCTCCTGCAGCATGGAGAAATTCAGCGGTGGGTTAAACTTATATTTTCCCTGTCCGTAGAATTCATTGTCCCGCCAGGTCGGTGCATAGAGCAGGATGCGTTTGTCCAGCGGCAATCCAAGCTGTTTCTTTAGCTCCCGGATATCCTTGGCATTGTTTTTCCGAAACAACACATCGTTTCTCGGATAACCGATTTCCAGCATCGTTTTCTGAAACCCGAATGCCCGGCGGAATATTTCTGTGGAATAATGGTTCTGCGATACCAGGTAGTCCCAGGTCTGGGCATTGTCATAAAAGTTCTTCTTATATTCCTCAATCCCTGTTTCTCCGGCCATAAAAACCGTATCCATATCCAAAGCGAGCTTTTTCAGCGGCGTACCATGCCAGGTCTGAATATAGCGGCACTTCGGGCGTTTTCTTATATACATCGGCAGTCTCGAATCGGATACCCAGATACCGGCAACGGCAAACAAAAAGAAATACCGAAACCTTGTCCGTTTCACCTTCTTCGCCGCTCCGGGAAGAACTGTATTCCTATCCTCCAGGATAAAATAGCAGCGGTATTTTTTGTCCAGCCCCTGCCGTACCATTTCCTCATAAATTGCTCTTGGATTCCCAGTATAATTTCTTCCTAAGTTGCTTTCAAATAAAATAACGTCCTGCCGAACCGGAAAAATTTTTATGCAGGTTCGATATCCCAGTAATACAACTGCTTTGATGCAATTCTTAATTATCTTCATGAGTTTACCCGGCATCCTTTCCCCAGCCTCTCCTTACCTGTTAATCTCTATCTACATCCATGTTCTTTGCGGGAGTGTCTTTATTCAAGTCCCAATTTCCGAACCTGTCTTTCTACAACCTACTCCCGCATTCACTTCCGAAGCTTTACAAATCTCAGTTTTAATCATGCATAGTAATTTTGCGTATGACTTTTTGCCACTTAACTTATGTAATATTAATATGGGTATCAAAGCCTTCCTGGCAAATCGTCTTCTTCAATTTGCACAAACTTAAGTAATCGGAAACAATATTTTAATGCGCAGCTGTTTGAAGTCGTTGATACTTAGACTACGTATTACAATATGCCAAACCGGAAAAAGGGTCCCCA
>DOWG01000019.1:1483-4159 GCA_003519685.1 Lachnospiraceae bacterium | reverse complement strand
GGCGACCTGCTTTGTGGTAAAATAAAGGTATCAATTTCCTGGGGAGGTAATTTGATGCAAAAACGTAACATTATAATTATATTATTGGTGGTTATGATGCTGATTTTTTCCTCAATCATTTTCTTTCCGTCCTTATCTGGAGACAATGTCGGGGAGCAGATTCAGGTGAATATTCATTATCATCGGTATGATAATGAATATGATGGCTGGAATATCTGGTCCTGGATAGGCGGGAAGGAGGGTGCCGGCTACGAATTCAACGGAGAAGATGAATTTGGAAAGATTGCGGCCTTTACTGCGGACCTAGAGGAGGATACGAAAGAAATTGGGTTCCTGGTGCGGCATTCTACGCCGAGTAATGCGTGGGAGCAGAAGGATTGTGTGGAAGACCGTTTTATAGATCTATCCTATGCAAAAGAGGGAGCCATTGATATCTATGTAGTAGAAGGGGAAACTAAATTTGGATATGGAGAAGATGAGATGAATATGGAACCAAAGATTATGGAAGCGTCCTTCCTGGATGTACAAACAATTAAATTCAAGGTATCCGAAGCCTTTGACAGTACAGCGCAGGATTCGGTAAAGAAATTGAGCGTTGCGGATTCCAAAGGGAGAGAATATCCGGTGGAGAAGCTTACCTCTGCTTCGTCTTCCGATAGGACGACTGCGGTTATTACGATGAAAGAGAGCCTTCCCCTGCAGGAAACTTACAGTTTAAAGCTGGAAGGCTACGGAGAATTGGGAATATCCAGTAACCACTTATTTTCAACGAAGGAGTTTGAAAAAGCCTATTACTACGATGGGGACGACCTGGGTGCAGTCTGGACGAAGGAGAAGACTACGTTTCGACTCTGGGCACCTACGGCGACGGAGGTTCTCCTAAACTTCTATGAGACAGGAAATGAAAAGGACCGGATCGAAAGCATTCCTATGAATCCGGATGTAAAGGGTACTTGGTATTTTGAGAAAACAGGCGATTTAAACGGAGTATACTATACCTATTCGGTGACCGTGGATGGCAATACGAAGGAAGCTGTAGATCCTTATGCAAAGGCCGTTGGTTCTAATGGAATCCGCGGTATGGTGGTTGATCTTGATTCCACGGATCCGGAAGGGTTTACGCAGGAAGATAAACCAGAGCTTATAAGTCCAACGGATGCTATTATCTATGAGCTTCATATCCGGGATTTTTCGGTAGATAGGAGTGCGGGAATTAAGAATCAGGGGAAATATCTTGCCTTTACGGAAAAGGGTACGGCTGTTTCGTCCGGTGTAAAGACCGGTCTGGATCATCTGGTGGATCTGGGGATCACCCATGTACATCTGCTTCCGTCCTTTGATTTCGCATCCATCGATGAAACTAGGTTAACGAATAAGAGGTTTAATTGGGGCTATGATCCGGAGAACTACAATGTTCCGGAGGGTTCCTATTCCACAGATCCGTACCATGGGGAGGTTCGTATAAAAGAATTTAAGCAGATGGTGCAAGCGCTTCATGAGAATGGAATCCGCGTGGTGATGGATGTGGTATATAATCATACATCAGCCAGTGCCGATTCCAACTTTAATAAAATTGTTCCGGGCTATTACTACCGGATGACCACGGACGGACAGTTCTCGAATGCTTCCGGCTGTGGTAATGAAACCGCTTCGGAACGGGCTATGGTACATAAATTTATCGTAGATTCTGTAACCTATTGGGCAAAGGAATACCATGTGGACGGCTTCCGTTTTGACCTTATGGGGCTTCATGATATCGAGACGATGAATGCAGTTCGGAAGGAACTGAATGAAATCGATCCGGCAATTATCGTGTACGGGGAAGGCTGGACCGCCGGCGAATCTCTTCTGCCGGACGGAGAGAGGGCACTTAAGGCGAATATGAAGGCATTGGATACCGGTATTGCCGCCTTTAGCGATGATATTCGGGATGGAATCAAGGGAAGTGTGTTTGAAGCAAAAGAAGCTGGATTTATTTCCGGCAGAGAAGGCATGGAGGAAACAATAAAGTTTGGCATTGTTGCTTCAACAAAACATAGCCAGATTGATTATTCCAGAGTTAACTATTCAAGCGCGCCATGGGCAGCCGAGCCGACCCAGACGATTACCTATGCCTCGGCGCATGATAACCTTACCCTATGGGATAAGCTCGCTTTATCTTGTCCGAAAGACAGCGAAGAAGACCGAATCAAAATGAATTTGCTCTCCGGTGCAATTGTATTTACCTCCCAGGGGACTCCATTCTTCCAGGCGGGAGAGGAGTTCTTACGCAGTAAGCCGTTAGATGAAACCGGTACGGCATTTGATGAAAACAGCTACCAGTCACCGGATTCTATTAATAGCTTAAAATGGAACAGGAAGGCGGAATATCAAGAAGTATATGATTACTATAAAGGGCTGATTGCGTTCCGTAAGGAGCATTCCGCGTTACGGATGACAAAGACCTCGGATATTCAGGAGAATCTGGCTTTTCTTACCGGACTGGATCCCAATGTGGTCGGCTATACCATAGAGCATTCGCCAAACGGAGAACATGCGGAAGCGCTCTGTGTCATCTTCAACGCGAATAAAGCATCTGCTACGGTGAAGATACCAGCAGGAAACTGGAATGTCTATGTAAAAGGAAATCAGGCAGGTACGAGAATCCTGGATACGGTATCCGGTGGTGAAGTTACC
>DOWG01000019.1:0-1372 GCA_003519685.1 Lachnospiraceae bacterium | reverse complement strand
GTCTCGCCTTCCGCCATGAGACCGGCAATGGCAAAGGACATTGCGATTCGATGGTCGGATTTACTGTCGATGACTGCCCCATGGAGCGGCTTTCCGCCGTGGATCACCATTCCATCCTCCGTAGCAATAATATCGGCGCCCATTTTAGAGAGATTCTCTGCTATAACATCAATCCGGTTGGATTCCTTTACCTTTAACTCCGAAGCATCCCGGATAACAGTCTGCCCCTTGGCAAAGCAGGCAAGGACGGCGATGATCGGGATTTCGTCAATCAGGGTTGGAATGATACTGCCGCCGATTTCAATACCATGCAGCTCACTGTGCCGGACAATGATATCTGCGACTGGCTCCCCGCTGATCTGTGACACATTTTCATAACGGATATCGGCGCCGCTTCGCCTGCACACATGGAGAATGCCATCCCTTGTCGGATTGATTCCCACATTTTTAATAATAATTTCTGAATTCGGAACGATCAGTCCCGCAGCAATAAAATAGGCAGCAGAAGAGATATCACCGGGAACCTGGATACCTCTTCCTGTTAAATGCGGGTTTGGAAAAATTGTCACGGTATTCCCGTCTGTATGAACGGCTGCTCCGAATTCCCTCAGCATCCGTTCGGTATGGTCCCTTGAAAGGAAAGGCTCCGTCACAGTGGTTTCACCATCCGCATAAAGTCCGGCAAGAAGGATGCAGGATTTCACCTGGGCGGAGGATACCGGGGAATTATAATGAATTCCCTTTAAATTAGTAAGCGGGACGGCATCCTGCTGATCCAAGGTTGATTTTCTATAGTTTTGCTTACGAATGAGATTATCCCAGAGGATACTTGCCTTGCCATAGCTTCGTTTACTATTGAGCGCTAAGGGAGCACAGTTATTTCCCTCTACACTTTCGATATCGGCGCCCATTTTTCGCAGCGGCTCAATAATTCTTCCCATGGGTCTTCTTCTTATGGATTCATCTCCGGTTAAGGTTACGGGAAAGTTCTGACCGCTTAAAATGCCGGAGATCAAACGCATCGTGGTACCACTGTTTCCTACGTCAAGAACATCCTGCGGCGGGAGTAGGCCGTGTAATCCTTTTCCGCGGATGGTTACGGTATTGGAGGATGCCGGGTCGGATATCTCAACCCCTAACTGACGAAAGCAGTGAATCGTGGAGAGACAGTCTGCCCCCTGCAGGAAGTTTGTGATCACGGTGGTTCCCTCCGCTAAAGAGCCAAGCATCACGGCACGATGGGAGATGGATTTGTCGCCCGGCACGGTGATCTCTCCTTGTAATGTTTTCACTTTATTAAAAATCATACTTTTTTCCTCATGTTAAATTTATCGTTAATAATAGGAGCGTTATAAGTCATTTTAAGATTTTG
>DOWG01000123.1:13120-13826 GCA_003519685.1 Lachnospiraceae bacterium | reverse complement strand
ATCGGATATCATTTGTCGAAATCATATCATGAACGAAAAGAATGTTCAGGATCTTTAGCTCCGATCGCATATTGCATGCAAGCTCACATATGCTCACTACGCTTTTATTATATCATGGTATACAGGATAGGTGTGAACAGTAGCCTACTTATCCCTTCACGCTCCCTGCCGTAATTCCTTCCACAAAGCTGTTCTGCGAGAGGAAGAATACCACAAGGGATGGAATGATTGAAATTAGGGATACCGCCAGAACACGGTTCCAATCGAATCCGGTATCTGCATCCATGGACAGCTTAACAAATATGGAGGCCGGGTATCTTGACGGTGTCTTTACATACAGTAACGGTCCCATGAAGTCATTGGATGACCACATGAATTGGAACAGTGCACAGGACACCATCGCCGGCTTTAACATCGGACAGATAATCCGGATTAAGATCTGTACGGTATTGCACCCGTCAATTTTCGCTGCCTCCTCCATTTCCTTGGAAATATTCCGCATGAACTGAATCAGCATGAATACAAAATAGGTGTCGGAAGCAAATATGGTAGGTACAATGAGCGGAAGATAGTATTTCGAATCGATCCAGCCAAACTGATTATATAATACATATTGCGGCACATTTAATACCACCTGCGGTAAAAACAAGGTCGAGATCAGCACCGCAAACAAAAAGTTTCTTCCCTTAAATTCGAATCTGCTGAA
>DOWG01000123.1:2228-13013 GCA_003519685.1 Lachnospiraceae bacterium | reverse complement strand
AGCAGAGGATAGATCATAATGATCCCTACAACGATCAGAATCACATAACGGATAATCGTATTTACAACACGCTTTTTCCCATATAGCATTGCCGTCTACCTCCCCTCGTCATCTGAGTAATATACCCAGTACTTCTGACTGATGAATGCGATTGCTGTAAATACCGTAAGGACGATAAACAACAGCCATGCCATCGCACTAGCCATCCCCATCTCATACGTCTTGAATGCACTGTTATAAATCAACAATGAAATAAGGGTCGTGGAATTTCGCGGTCCTCCCTGGGTAATGATATATGGTCCGTTAAATTCCTGGAATGCCTGACACAGCTGGGTAACCAGATTGTAGAATACAACCGGTGTAATCAGCGGCAGGGTAATGCTGAAGAACTGCCTTCCTCTGCCGGCACCATCAATCGCTGCAGCTTCATATAGATCCAGCGGAATCCCTTTTAATGCGGCCAGGAAGATCACCATAGCAGAACCAAACTGCCATACGCGCAAAAGGCATATGATAAATAGGGCATAGGAGGGATCACTGAGCCATTGCGGACCTTTTATTCCAATAAAAGCGAGAGCGGTATTCAGCAAACCATCATCCCGAAAGACCGCTTTCCAAAGTACCGCAATTGCTACCGAGCCTCCGAGTATGGAAGGAATATAATAAGCGGTCCGGAACAGGTTTACCCCTTTTATTTTAAAGTTTAATATGTACGCAATAAATAATGAAATAATTAATTTTAAAGGTACCGTGATAAAAGCATATTTAAAGGTCACACCGAATGCCTTCATAATTTTCTTGGAAGTAAAGATTTCCTTATAGTTCATAAACCCGACTTTCGTCACCCCATCAAACAGCTGAAAATCCGTAAAGCTATAGATTAGGGAGGAAATGAAAGGATACAATCGGAAAATTAAAAATCCTACAAGCCATGGTAAGATAAAGAAAAACCCGATATTCCTTTTGAATGTCTTTTTTAGTCTGTATCCGGCCGGATGAGCCTGGACGGCTGCAGAACTTGTCTTCTTTGCCATATTAATATCCATACCTTTCTTCACATTATACATTTGCCTGTAGCATCAGCCACTGGGCATACGCCATCATAAAAGGCCCCACGCCCTTCGGATCATCATATACGATCTTCTCGGACAGATAATATGCGACGCTTCCGTCCCTGTCTTTCCCAGGTCCCAATCCGGCAACCGAGCAGATTCCGCTTAGCTGGATTTTTCCATCGTTCTCTACAAGCTTAAGCTTTGCAAGCTGTGTGAGGATCTCTTCCCCGACCGGCTGATATTTTTCTTTTAGAAGTACACCATTTCTGCATGCTTTTAAGATTGCATAGGCAATCATGGCAGAACCGGATGTTTCCAAATAATTCCCATCTATCTCAGCTTTATCAATTACTTGATAAAATAATTTGCTTTCGTTATCCTGATACTGCAGAATACCCTTTACTGCTTCCTTGAATATTTCTTCCAATCGTTTATAATGTTCAAAAATTTCCTTCGACATTTCCTCCATCGTATCGATCAAAGCCATGAGATACCACCCCATTGACCTTAACCAGAAATTCTGGGATAATCCGGTTTCTTTGTTTGCCCAATACTGAATCTTAGCTTCATCATAAGCATGATAGTAAAGCTTTTTTTCCCGATCAAACAGATATTTTCTGACATTTTCAAATTGTTTTAGAATATCATTATAACCCTGCTTCTGATTAAATTGCGTTTCATAAGCCATATAAAATGGTTGTGCCATATAAAGACCATCCAGCCAAATCTGATTCGGATATCTGTTTTTATGCCAGAAGTTACCGCATTCGGTTCTTGGATGGGTTGCTAACTGCTGCATTAAGGTATCGATTGCAAGACGGTATTTTTCCTCTCCTGTCTCTTCATACAGAAAAAAAAGGACCTTACCGGCATTTATGCTGTCGATATTATATTCTTCCTTGTTATAACCGTTGATTCCGCCATCCGGACGGATAAAATCCTTCATATAACGAAGGACGAAATCTTTAAAATAGGGATTCTTTGTAGCCTTGTACAATTGGATACATCCGATTAGAACGCATCCGTCTTCATAGTTCCAGTAACTCTTAAAGTTATGATACTGATCCAGATAACCTTTAATAAACAAAGGAACACTTTCCATCTTCATAATATTTCTCCTAGACTGTTCTGTGAACGATTGTCATGATCTCCTGTGTTTGAATTTGCTTTCCTCCATGGCGGCTCAAAAGGAAGCTCCTCTGAGCCGTCATAAAGGATAATAAAATTAGTTTACTTTGCTAATACCCCATTGATTCCGTCGATCAATACATCCGCTGCCTCTTCGATGGTATAATCACCATAACTTAAACCTGCCATCGCATCATAATAGATACCATCCGAGCTTTTAAGCTCAGCCGACTCGAATTTAGGATCCAGCGGAAACTGTACCCAGGATAATACCTTGCCGTTTGCTTCCGCAACGGTGGGATCCAGGAGTCCCTTATCCAGACATACCTTTAAGCCGTTCTTACTTAACGGAATACCTCTTTCGGAAGCCATGATCTCAACGCCGGCATCCTCATTTACCAGGAAATTGATTAACATAGCCGCTTCCTCCGGATGCTCCGTCGTTTCAGAGATGGCAAAGGCTAAAGAAACCTTCGCATAGCCGCCCTGGTATTTGCCCATATCCGGCAGATACTGTCCGACAATAAATTCCTGTCCTTCATTTAAAGCGCTCATGAATTTCGATGCAGAGGAATCCCACTCGAAGATACCTGCGTATTTTCCTTCCATCCACTTCGGGTTCTTATCGAGAGATTCCGCACCATCGCCCAGAATTGTCTGGATGGACGGTGTTACATGTCTGTCTTCCAGGGACTGGATGAATTCTAATCCCTTCTGGATCTCTTCCTTGGTATACTGCATCTGATTGTCTTCTACCCATGCCTTGCCATACACAGACTCTAAGTAATAAACCATAAGAATCATTCGGTCATACTCACCGAGAGCAATCGGATAGTAATCGTCACCAAGCTTTGTCTTAAAGGTCTCTCCTGCCGCATACAGCTCTTCCAATGTAGTCGGTGTGGAAATTCCGGCCTTATCAAAGGTCGTCTTGTTCCAATAGAATATTCTGCCGGTCAGGGAAACCGGAATGGCTTGTAATTTACCTGCTAAAGTACATTGATCCAAAAATGACTGGCCAAAGTTATCCAGCTGAATCGTATCGGAGTACTGCTTCAGATCCTTGAACGCTTTACCATCCGAACTGAAAGAGGTAATCCAGTTCCAGTTGATCTGGTTGACATCCGGAGCAGTGCCGGTAGCAAAAGCGGTCGCCATGCTCTCTTCCCATCCGCTCCATGCGCCGTATTGCGGCTCTACCGTAATCCAATCATAGGTTTCCTCGAACTTCTTAATCGCATTCAGCGTTGCATCATGCCTGGTGTCTCCGCCCCACCAGGAAAACTTAATGGTTACTGGTTCTTTTTTGTCGGAGGGTTCCTCTGCCTTTACAGGCTCTTTTGTATCGTTTTCTTTTTTCGTATTATCTTCGTTCGATGTCTCCTGATTTTTCTCTGCCCCTGTCTCAGCATCCGGTTTTCCTTTGCCACATGCAGCCAAAGATAACACCATGATCAATGCGAACAACAATGCCGTGATCCTTTTCATCATACTCTCTCCTTTTCCTATTTAAATAATATTTATTTTTATATACAAGTGAAAGCTTCACTTGCCATGACAGGCTGCTCCGTATTGCCGCACCCACG
This sequence comes from Lachnospiraceae bacterium, assembly GCA_003519685.1. GTDB lineage: Bacteria > Bacillota > Clostridia > Lachnospirales > Lachnospiraceae > Mobilitalea. The sequence continues at coordinate 9,244 of DOWG01000123.1, read as the reverse complement.
CCATGTTATAAAAATCATAGAACATAAGCACGATGTCATTCTAATTCGTCATTTTTTTGTTACCCTTTTACAGCGTTACCCCCTGCTTAAAGATGGCAAGGTCTCGGTAACCATTTTTCTCACTTTTCACCTTCTCCCCGGAAGCCACCCGAAGAACCAGCTGATACAGTTCTTCTGACATTTGCTCTAAGGGAATTCCGGTAAGTAATCTACCGGCATCAAAATCAATCCAGTCCTGCTTTCTTTCATATAGTCCGGTATTACTAGATATCTTGATCGTCGGCACAGGAGCACCAAAAGGGGTCCCCCGGCCGGTTGTAAACAAGATAATATGTGCACCGGAGGCCGCAAGTGCCGTGGAGGCCACCAGATCATTCCCGGGAGCATTCAGCAGATGAAGTCCTTTTTCTTTCACCATTTCCCCATAAGCAAGGACTCCTTCCACCGGAGCAGTACCGGATTTTTGCGTACACCCCAGTGATTTATCCTCTAAGGTAGTGATCCCGCCCTTTTTATTCCCAGGTGAAGGATTTTCATAGATCGGTTGATTGTTTTCTATAAAATATTGTTTAAAATCATTGATTAAGGCGACGGTCCTATCAAAGACCTCTTTGCTCGCACAGCGGTTCATTAAGATGGTCTCCGCGCCGAACATCTCCGGAACCTCGGTTAGTATTGTGGTTCCGCCCTCTTCTGTTAAAAGGTCGGAGAAACCGCCCACCGCCGGATTGGCTGTTATTCCCGACAGCCCATCGGAGCCTCCGCATTTTAATCCAACAATCAGCTCGGAAGCAGGGATTCTTTCCCGCTGAAAGCCGGAAGCATAAGAAATAAGTTCCCGAAGAAGCTCCATGCCTTTTTCCAGCTCATCGTCCCATTCCTGACATACCAAAAATTTTACCCGGTCCTCCCGGTAAGCTCCTATCTGCTTTTTCATTTCTTCTATGTTATTATTTTCACAACCCAGACCAAGAACCAAGATGCCTGCTGCATTTGGATGATGAATCAAGCCGGTTAATATTCTCTGCGTGTTGAGCTGGTCATTACCCAGCTGGGAGCAGCCATACGGATGGGAAAATGCAGCAATAGCATCTATCCCGTCGGTAAGATAGTTTCCTGCCTCTTTTTCCAATGCTCTTGCAATATCATTCACACAGCCCACCGTGGGAAGAATCCAGATTTCATTCCGAATTCCCACCGTGTTATCCTCCCTGCGGTATCCCATGAAAAAGCGGTCCCCGCTTTTCCCTTTCCTTTTTTCCATAACAGTCGGAGCAGGATCATACTTATATTCCAGTGTTTCACCTAAACCGGTTTTCAGATTATGGGTATGGACCCATTCCCCCCGCTTCACCGCCCGCGTCGTTTTACCGATGGGATAGCCGTACTTGATCACTTCCGTACCGGGGCTCAGATCCCTTAAAGCAAACTTATGCCCGGCAGGAATCTCCTCCCGTAATAAAATTCTTTCCTGCCCAACCGGTATCGTCTCATCCGCAAAGAGCTGCTGCAGTGCGACTGCCACATTATCCATGGATTGTATTCGAATTGCCTTCTGCATGCCTGCCGCCTCCTACCTCTTGGAATGTCTTACAGAATCCTCGTTTGCTTTCCGGATTGCATTACGCATACCCCCGGTACGAATATCCCTTAAATACCCGGTTACCTTTTCAGGAAAGCCCGGAATATCGTTTAAATCCCTCTCCCAGAAATCTTCCCTTGCCAGAAAACGGGGAACCAATTGCTCCGGCTCCTCTTTTGCATGCCGGAGGAAGAACTCCAATACTTCTTTGTCATCATGAACCGGATATTCCTCTTCCCCCCGGCGCGCAAGTAAGACACCCTCTCTTAATTCCCCGCCGGAATAGAACTGGATCAAAGCCGCCAGGGAAAATGTAAGGTGAACGGGAAGAAAACCATTCTTCTCAAGAAACTCTACTATACTCGGCAGTATCCTTACCTTCCACTTTACAATGGAGTTTAGTGCAATTGCCAGCAACGAATGCTTATTGTAAGGGTTTTCAAAACGGTCCATCACGGATTTGGCAAAAGCGAGCGTCTCCTTCTCCGGAAGGTTCAGGGCAGGGATAATCTCTTTCTGAACCGCTGCATCAACAAATTCTCTGATATCCTCATCCTGCATGGATTCCAGCACAAAATCATTTCCTGCCAGATAGGAGGCCGGTGCAAAGGAGCTATGTGCTCCATTTAATATCCGCACCTTTCGAAGCCGATAGGGTGTCTGGTCTCCGGTAAAAACGACCGGCTGCCCCGCTCTATGTAAAGGAAATTCCTCTTCTATCGATTTTTCACTTTCAATCACCCAAAGTCCGAAGGGTTCCCCTGCAACCAGCAGGTTATCCTGGTATCCAAGCCTGCGCCATATTGCCTCCGCCTCCTCCTGCGGGAAGCCGGTAATGATACGGTCCACCAGGGTATTACAGAAGATGCATGCTTCCTCCAGCCATTGCAGGAACGCATTCTCTAGTCCCCATAGTGTTCCAAGCTTTCTAACAATATTTTTTAACTGTATACCATTCTCCTCGATCAGCTCCAGCGGCAGGATGATCAATCCTTTTTGAATATCCCCTTCGAAATGCCGGAATCTTTCATATAAGAATTTGGTTAATTTCCCGGGATAGCTTCTCGGGGGCTCCATATCTAACCGGTCCGTCTCATCATAGACAATTCCTGCTTCTGTTGTATTCGATATAAGAAAGCGGAGCGTATCCATAGCTGCAAGTTCGGAATATTTGTTATATTCCCGGTAAGGATCTACGATATCTGCGATACTGGTAATGACACGGGTTTCCTGCTTCTCCTTACCGTTAATGATCCCCCGCAGGGTAACGGTATATCTGCAGTCCTGCTGTTTGAAATTTTCCACGTTTCCATAGGATTCCGTGGGCTTTACAATTACAACATCTCCATGAAAGTATCCTTTTTCGTTCGCTATATCGATCATGTAATCCGCAAATCCCCGAAGAAAATTTCCCTCTCCAAATTGCAGCACCCGAACTGGGCGTCGAATTTTCTCCACTTTTGTATTATTTAATAAATCCATTTGTTATTCCCCACAATTTCCACGTCAAATGTAAATGCTTACATCTATATTTTACTCGTTTTTTATGATTACGTCAATACATAATTTATATCATTTGTTAATATCATCACTAAACCAATCTTAATATCCTGTTTTTTGTTTTATTTGCATAATATATTCTTATGCTTGCTATTTTCAGCATATCATTGTATAATTCATAATGTAAGCATTTACACGAGGATTAATCGAAAATACTTGTTTTTTTCAACATTGTATTTTAAACTATAGAAAGGTTCGTCATGAAGCCTTACAAAGAACATCCATCGGTATAAATAATGAATAAATGAGGTATCGTCTATATGAACATCTATGACATTTCCAAAAAAGCCGGAGTTTCTATTGCCACGGTATCCAGGGTAATTAACGGAAATTCCAATGTCAGAGAAAAGACAAAAGAAAAAGTACTGAAAGTGATTGAAGAATGCGGATATACTCCGAATGCATTTGCACGGGGGCTGGGGCTAAACTCCATGAACACGGTTGGTATTATGTGCGCTTCTTCTTCCGATCCCTATCTTGCCACTGCCATCAATTATCTGGAACGGGATCTTCGCCAGCATAACTATGATGCATTGCTATGCTGTACCGGATATGAAGTCGATGTCCGGGAAAAGTATCTGAATTTATTACTGTCCAAACGTACCGATGCTATTATCCTGGTAGGTTCCAACTTTGTTGAGGCAACCAGTGAAAAGAACCAGTATATTAGAGACGCGGCAAAAAAGGTCCCGATCATCATCGTGAACGGTGCGCTTGACGGAGAAAATATTTTCAGTGCCCTCTGCGATGACTACCGCGCCGTTTATGAAGCAGTCAAGGCTTTACAGAATAGCGGATGCAGTAAGATTCTCTATCTCTATAATTCCAAATCCTATAGTGGTAACAAGAAATTAGCCGGTTACCTGGCTGCCATGGGAATGGATGCAAAGGCAGAGAGCGATTCTTCCGGCTATATTCAATTCTTTGACGGAAATATTACCGAAGTGAGGGACCACCTTACGGCGCTGAGAAACAGCGGCTTGGAATTTGATGCGATCATGACTGCGGATGATAATCTTGCCATCGGCGCCTTAAAATACGCCAAAGCGAATCAGATCGCCGTACCGGAGCAATTATCCATTATCGGATACAACAATTCCTTTATTGCCGAATGTAGTGATCCGGAATTAACCTCGATCGATAATAAACTAGAAGCGGTTTGCAGCAATTGTATCAACACCTTAATGGAATTCTTTAACGGCCAGGAGGTTCCGCTAAAGACCATCTTTTCCGCTGAAATCGTCAAACGCGGCACAACCCGTTTTTAACATTAAAAAATGATTAAGTGTCAAAAGCCGATTTAAATTAGCTTCATCGATTTGTTAGAAAGGCTTTTGATCCTCAAATCATAAATTGAAAAGAAAAAGAGGGAACTATATGAAATCATTTTTAGATCAGAATTTTCTACTATCCAACGAAACTGCAATCACACTCTATGAAAATTATGCCAGTAAAATGCCGATCATCGATTACCACTGCCATATCAATCCGAAGGAAATCGCCCTCGACCACAAGTACGATAATATCGCTCAGGTATGGCTCGGCGGCGACCATTATAAATGGAAGCTGATGCGTTCCCGTGGCGTAGATGAATACTATATCACCGGAGATGCTACGGACTGGGAGAAATTTGAGAAATGGGCAGAAACCTTGTCAAAAGCCATTGGCAATCCGCTCTATCATTGGAGCCATCTGGAATTACAGCGCTACTTTGATTACCATGGTGTACTGAATAAGAATACGGCAAAAGAAGTTTGGGAGCTTTGCAATAATAAGTTAGCCGATTCTTCCATGAGCGTTCGCAATATTATCAAAAAATCCAAGGTTACTCACATTTGTACCACCGATGATCCGATCGATACGCTGCAATGGCATAAGCAGATCGCAGAGGATCCAACCTTTGATGTTAAGGTTTATCCTGCTTTCCGTCCGGATAAGGCAATGAATTTAGAAAAACCGGAATATCCGGAATACCTTGCTGCCCTGAGTAAAGCCAGTGGTATTAAGATCGACAGCTTTACAGCGTTAAAAGAGGCTCTGAAAAACCGTATGGATTTCTTCCACTCCAGAAACTGCCGTCTTTCCGATCACGGTCTGGATTATATTATGTATGCACCGGCATCGGAGGAAACAATCGCTGCAATTTTCCATAAGAGATTAGAGAATAAGCCACTCAGCCCGCTGGAAATTCTTCAGTTTAAGACGGCATTCATGCTTTTTGCCGGTAAGGAGTACCACAGACTTGGATGGGTTATGCAGCTTCATTATGGCTGTAAACGGAATAATAATACGTCTGCCTTTACGAAACTCGGTCCGGACACCGGCTATGACTGCATCAATACTTATGCTCCTTCCTCCGAAATGGCCGATTTCTTAGATGCTTTAAATAAAACGGACGAGCTTCCGAAGACCATTATATACAGCTTGAATCCTGCCGATAATGCAGTAATCGATTCGATTATCGGCTGCTTCCAGGATTCTACCGCAGTGAATAAGATTCAGCACGGAGCTGCCTGGTGGTTTAACGATCACAATCAGGGCATGCGGGCACAGATGACCTCCCTTGCCAATCTAGGATATCTCGCCGGCTTTGTCGGAATGCTCACCGACTCCAGAAGCTTCCTCTCCTACCCCAGACATGAGTATTTCCGCAGAATTCTATGCGATCTGCTGGGCGGCTGGGTAGAAAACGGAGAGTATCCGCAGGATTATGATACCCTAGGTGAAATTGTTCAGGATATCTGCTATAATAACGCGATCCGCTATTTTGGATTTTAGCTCCAACTTTGATTTGAGATTCAAAGGCTAATTTATTGATACAAATGCAAGAGGGTCTGTAACCTTCCTTCACACCAAAAATTGAAAGGCAAAACAAACATCCTGTCTTTCAAACCGTGTAATACAGGAAGATGGCAGACCCTCTTTTTATCGTTTGCAGTTAGAAATGCGGTAATCCCAATCGTGTTATGAATTATGGATTTTGAATTATAGGTTTTAAATTATGGGCTTTGAATGGATTTTGATGTGAAAGGCAAAAATCCGGTTACAAAAAAAGATACATTGATTTTCATTAATGTATCTTTTTTTCTGCACAGGGGATGAGAGAATCGAACTCCCACTAAAGGTTTTGGAGACCCTTGTCATACCATTTGACCAATCCCCTATCTTATTGTGCAACTTTATGTCGCTTATTTATAGTACTATGAATTGTATTAATTGTCAAGATAATTTTTCAAATTTATGGCGTGTACAGTTTGTTTTTACTTCAAACAAACATATGTTCCGATATCGATGCGGTTCTTTTTGTGTTTGATTATTGGGCATAACCTGATTCTATGTATTAAATTGAAAAAGGTACTTCTTTGATCTCACAGAGTTCCGCACAAGCCACCGCCTGATTGATACTTCTTCCGATCAGGTCAATGGAAGCCGCCACGTTCTCCGCAATTTCCCGCTGCATGGCGGCTTCCTGCTCCAGGCTATGCGCCGTATCACTGGAAAGCAGCGCTACCTCCCTGAGACGCTGGAAAGCCATTACCGTTTCCTCCAACAGACCCTCCAGATCCTTGATGCCATCCGTATCCGGTTTCTCTGCCAGCTGGCTGTACTTACTTAACAGCTCTGTGGCAAGTTTCTTTCCCTCTTTCGATAGATTCATCGCCTTATCCGAGATGTTAATGGAATCAAACGATGTCTTCTCCAGCTTCTTTCGGGAAGCTTCCCATTTTTCCAAAATTCCCGAAATATCAAAAATACCTTCCTGCGCGTGCGCAAGTTGTTTCAAATGCTCATCTGCTCTTTCCCCCAAGTATATCCCCCTCATTTTTTTATCATTATGTATTATAAAACCTATGGTTACTGTTCACACCCCTAA
>DOWG01000123.1:1861-2165 GCA_003519685.1 Lachnospiraceae bacterium | reverse complement strand
CATATCGGGTGTGAATAGTAACAACTTATGTATTCCTTATTATTATAATATGCATGTCCTAAGTCACAGCAAAACTATGAACATGAATAGAAGCTCCTATTCATGGCAAAATCTTAAGATGACTTAGGACGCTCCTATTTATCTCTTACCTTCGCAGCATTCCCATGACTTCCTGAATGTTACGGACACCGACCAGCTTTATCCCTTGCGCTTTGATATGCTCCTTATTTGCCTGCGGAAGAATACAGACCTCAAACCCCATTTTTGAAGCCTCTATAACTCTTTGCTCCGCCATATTTACCGC
>DOWG01000123.1:0-1723 GCA_003519685.1 Lachnospiraceae bacterium | reverse complement strand
GGCATATTAAAATTCGTCCGGCAGATCAATGCCTGCACTTCGACCAGAATGGGTCTTGTTCCCTCTATGGAAGCCGCAACAACAGAGCCGGCCTCTCCCTCCGGTCTTCCCTTCAGCATAAATTCGGATGGATTCTTTACTTCTGCCAGACCGTTCCCGCGCATCTCAAAGACGCCGATCTCATTGGTGGATCCGAAACGGTTCTTTACCGCACGAAGTACCCGGTAAGAAGCATGGTTCTCACCTTCAAAATACAGCACGGTATCTACCATATGCTCTAATACCCTGGGACCGGCAACAACGCCTTCCTTGGTAACATGTCCGATAATAAATATCGTAATGCCGGTTCCCTTCGCTATCCGCATTAAGGTACCGGTCGCCTCCCGCACCTGGCTGACGCTGCCCGGAGAGGAAGTAATCTCCTCCGTAAACATGGTCTGGATGGAATCAATCACCACAATATCCGGCTTACATTTTTGAATCGTGTCCTCAATCAGCTCCAGATTTGTTTCACAAAGAAGCAGAAGCTCGCCGTTAAAAACGCCGAGCCGCTCTGCTCTCATCTTAATTTGATGTAAGGACTCTTCTCCCGAAATATAGAGAACCTTCCTACCTTTATTTACAATCTCACGGCACATCTGCAGGAGTAAGGTGGATTTTCCGATACCGGGATCTCCTCCGACAAGCACCAGGCTGGCCGGTACAATGCCGCCTCCCAGCACACGGTCCAATTCCTCGATTCCGCAGGGAAAACGCTTCTCTTCCTCTGTCTGAATGCTGGCGATATGCTGGGGCTCCCTTACACGAATTCCCGCCTTGGCAGATGTACTGCTCTTTTTTACAACCGGTTCCTCTACAAAGGTGTCCCATTGTCTGCAGCCGGGACATTGCCCCATCCATTTTGCAGATTCATAGCCACATTCCTTGCAGAAGAATACGGTCTTATTCTTCGCCATGTTAGAATTTAACCACCTTTATCGAAGCTTGTTCCTCCCCGTTTAGCTCCACGCTGAAGATCAGCTTGCCACCTAGATTTGTCTTCATTTTGCCCAGCGATATATCATCTTTAAATATTTCATATTCCTTTTCTGCTTCTAATTCCAATGTAATCTGCGCGGTGTCTTTCCCTGCTACCTGAAAGCGGATGATTTGATCTTTTGCATCAAAATGAAATACAGAAGTCCCCGGTACGGATTCATAGACAAACATTCCATTTTTCTCAAGCTTTGTAATCTCGCTGAAGGTCTTAACCTTATATAAGTCCCCTTCATGTTCAAAATCAGCCAGCTTATGCTTCGCATCCAGGCTGTAATCACCAAAGCTTATTGTCCCATCACTTTCCCTGCGTATTAACTCTTCAATAACTGCCATTTTATGACCCTCCTAATTGTATTTGTAGAACTACCGTGACAGAACGTGTGCCCACCGGGCACACGGCAAAAGCAATCAAATCAGCTAAGCTTGCAATGGATTAAGCTGCTTTGCCTTAATCACCATTTCATTGTCAAGGTACTCAATGCTGACGCTGTCTCCCTCTTTAATGTTGCCTGCTAAGATTTCTTCCGCCATCTTATCCTCAATATTCGTCTGGATCGCACGCCGTAACGGCCTTGCACCAAATTTAGGATCAAATCCAACTTCAGCCAAATGATTGACTGCTTCCTTTCCTGTTTCCATGTCAATATTCATCTGCGCTTTAATTCTCTTTGCGATAGTACGAAGC
>DOWG01000118.1 GCA_003519685.1 Lachnospiraceae bacterium | reverse complement strand
GATAGATTGTATCTTTGCCAGAAGTCAAATAAGTACTTATGGTTATGTATCTTGAACCAAATCACGCATGCTGCGCGAAAGCCCTTCCAAGTTTTTTGGCTGTGCCTATTGCTTTGGCGCAGCTTTTCTTTTATACTTAACTCATCTTAACGAAAGAAAACCCCTCAGATGAGCTCTTTGTTTGGCGACACTGCTCTCATACCGAAGGGTCCTTACAAGTATGAGTATAACGACATTTTTATTTATTTTCAAGTCCATTCGTGCACCACCTGCAAAGATTTTTGTTACCAATTACAATTATCTTTACAGGAGGGCTCATTTTATGAATGACGCAAATACAAACTATTTAAAGCAACATATCGATATTCTTTCGTTCCGTGACCTTGCGCCGGGCACGATTACTACCTACTCCTCTTATATGACCCAGTTCATTGAATGGACGGAGTCTGTACTTTCTTCAAAACCACTTTCCGATATTTCGTGGGAACAACTCCGTTCCTATATTCGATTTCTAAAGGAAGTCAGAGAACTAAATCCTCGTACCGTGAACGTTCATATCGCCCAGCTACGTGATTTCTATCAGTATGTTCTGCACCGTGATTGGGATCGCTATCAGATTCCTTATCTTCACTATGACGAACTTCTTCCTAAAGTTCCAACCAAGGCTGAGGTAAATTCCATCATTGACTCTGTTTACAATCCAAAACATAAAGCGGAACTGGCTCTATTATACTCTTCCGGCATTAGAGTCAGTGAGCTCACACGCCTCAAATGTGGTGATATCTATCATTCTAGACACTGCATCTACATAACCAGAAGCAAAAACCGCTCTGACCGTTATGCTGTTCTTTCCGAAAGGGCTTATGGTCTACTGGTTGCCTACATCCGCACATTCCATCCCTCTGCAAAAAAGCAGGATTGGCTCTTTCCCGGACAGAAGGAAGATTCCCATATTCACCAACAATCTGTTTATAACACGTTTAAAAAATGGCTCTCTATCTTAGGGCTTTCCGACGCAGGCTACACGCTACACAGCCTCCGTCATGGATTTGGACTTCATCTGTATGAAGCAGGTACTGACATCATGACTATTAAGGAAGCTATGGGACATAAATCCCTTTCCAGCACCTCAGTCTATCTGACGCTTGGTATCGGCAATGGGAGGAGTGTGACCAGTCCTTATGATGTCTAATACTGTGGAACCCTATCATTCGCCTGCAGTAACAGAGGATTCCGGCTCCAAAGCCTATCCGATTCGGGATATCTTCCAGTCATTTTTTAGGGATTATTCCGACTCCCATTCTGTTTCTAAAGAGCAACAGAAGGCTGCTTTTTGTATATCGGAGTGCAAGACCGGTTCCTTCGGCTATAGCTTAAGCTATTGTGAATCCTGTGGCCGCGCCACCATTCATGCCTGCTCCTGCAATAACCGGAACTGCCCGAGTTGCCAAGCTCCACAGGAACAGAAATGGATCATGGCTCGTAATTCCGAACTGATTGAAGGCTGTGCTTATTACCATTGCATCTTCACACTTCCATTTGAGTTAAATGATCTTATTTACCTAAACCAGAAGTTACTGTATAACCTCATGTTTTCCTGTGTATCAGATACCCTTCTTACGTTATGCCGCGATAAAAAATATATGGGCGCAACACCTGGGATCATCATGGTACTTCACACATGGGGGCAAAAGCTTAATTTCCATCCTCACATCCATTGCGCCTTATCTGGTGGTGGACTTACAGAATCAGGTCAGTTCACTGAGTCCAGCCACAAAGGATTTCTCCTTCCGGTGGAAGCAATGGGAAAGATGTTCCGTGGTAAATTTATGGCCGCTTTGAAAACCTATTATGACAAGAAGTTGCTTTCTTTTGGGGACAAATGCCAGAAGCTACGCAATCATTACAACTGGAAAGAATTCGTAGATTCTCTTTATGCAAAGGATTGGCTTCCCTTCATCCGTGAGACTTTTAATGGAAACGGGAATGCGATCAAATATCTTGCACGTTATGCCTATCGCACTGCCATCAGCAACAGCCGGATTTGCAGCATGACAGAAACGGAAGTATCTTTCCGTTATAAAGATTATGCCGACAACAGTGCAATGAAGATCATGACCTTAGAGGGAACAAAGTTCATTGAATTGTTTCTGCAGCATATCCTGCCGAAAGGCTTCTCTCGTGTGAGGTTCAGTGGTTACCTGAGCAACTGCCATAAGACAAGGAAGCTGAAATTGATACATAAACTACGGGGAACACCATTCACCCCAAACCCTGTAAAAGGAAAATCCATGGCGGAGCTTTTGCTTTTAATCTATGGCAGAGATATCTGTGTATGTGGGCAATGCAATGGACGTGTAATCCATTATCCACGGGGAAAACCATTTGTTCTTCCGGAAATCAGCTGCTCTTTGACATAAGAATATGAATTTTTCAGACTGTCCAATGGGATGGTCTTATTCTCATGCAAATGTTTTGCCATATGGAGTAACGTAATTCTGTCACTCGATAATAAACCGTGCATACAGGGATCAGAAAAGCAGGCATTTACACATCATTGGCAACCATCAAAACTGCATATGCCGTCCGCATGCGTGACTTGGTTCAAAGGAAAAGTACTAAATCAGGGGCTTGAAATTCTTTTCAGGCTCCTTGTTTTGAGCCCCTGACTTAGAACTTTTCTAATCTATTCGTCAAACTCATCAACCACTTTCTTTTTTTGGTTGAGATATTTACCTATTGAGTCAATTGAGTAATGCTGCTGATTGTCAATATTTGAAATGCCAACTTTATTCATCCACAGAAAAAATATCATTTCGTCAATTGCTTTCCTGATGTGGTAAATGATTTCTTCAACTATCAGAAAATCTTGCAATTGAGGTGAAGCTATATTCGACTTTTCGGTAGAACATTTATTGCGCAAAGAATCGTATGTCTGATAGTGAGCGTTGATTCGATTTATTCTAAGAACCAAATCATTACATACCATAATATGAAAGATTTTACGGCCTTCCAATAGTTTAGTAAACTTATCTTTATACATTCCTGCTTCTATAAAGCTTTCTCCGTTATGAGTATTCTCATTTTTCTGTATGCTACACGCTATGTCTGCTCCCTTCGCGCAATTTCAGAGGTATCATCATGATTTCACCTAAAACAATTATAGCATAAAGGGGGACAGATACAAAAACAAAAACAGACTGACATATCGTCGGTCTGTTTTGTCCTTATGACCACTCGGGGTCCTTCGTAGTGCTGCGGATAGAGGGACTCGAACCCTCACGAGTGTTAGCCCGGCAGATTTTGAGTCTGCTGCGTCTGCCATTCCGCCACATCCGCTCAATGACAAAATGTATTCTAACACAGGTATCTTTAGATTTCAAGTGTAAAATAGAAAACTTGGAAGAAAATAATATCTGCTTCAAAATTAATAACCATTTTGTGCGTAATTAGTATATAATATAAAGTAATCATATTTTGGCTGGATATCATAGCATTGGTTTATGATGACCTGGCTGATCTTGGAAAGGTTTGATTTCACTTATGACATGTATGGAAACGCAGAGAATGATTACGCCATTTATCAATGACGAATTATCACTGAAAGAAACGGAAGCGTTTATCGACCATGTAAACTCCTGTCCGGAATGCAGGGAGGAGCTAGAGGTATACTATGCCCTTTTGACAGCTATGAAACAGTTGGACGAGGATAAGATTTTGTATGATGATTTCAGTATGGAACTTTCCGCTAAATTAGAGAAGGCGCAAGAGAAAATTATTCATGCGAAATTTGCGTACTACCGTAAAAAAGGGGCTATGTTACTGCTCATACTGCTTTTTGTTTTTGCGTTGAATTGGCGCTATAGCGGCAAGAAGGAGCCGGTTGTTATCATAACGGAGAGTGATTTTAGACTTCGCCTTAAGTATCAGAGAACGAGGGAAGACCCCTTAGATGCTGCGCTGCAAACATTTATGGAGAAACAGGAGAAGATAGGGGAATAAAGGGGACGATTGGATAGATAGAAAGGAGGATTTCGTAGGAATTTACTCTTCTTATGAAAAACATTTATGAATAGAAAGTTAGTATTAATTGATGGCCACAGTATTTTGAACAGAGCATTCTATGGACTGCCGGATTTGACCACTTCTAAGGGGGAACATACGAATGCAGTTCTGGGATTTATTAATATTTTGTTTAAAATAATTGAGGAAGAGAAGCCGGATTATCTTACCGTTGCATTTGATACCAATCACCCAACCTTCCGTCATGAAATGTTTACGGAATATAAAGGGACAAGAAAAGGAATGCCGGATGAGCTGCGGGAGCAGGTTCCGGTTATGAAGGAAGTATTAAAAGCAATGGGGGTAACAACCATTGAGAAGCCCGGTTTTGAGGCGGACGATGTTCTCGGCACTCTGGCTAGGAAGGCAGAAAAAGCCGGTATGGAGGTTTCCCTGGTTTCCGGAGATCGAGACCTCTTACAATTAGCCAGTGATAAAATCAAGATCCGCATTCCGAAGACGAAGCGTACCGGAACGGAGATCGAGGACTATCTTGCTGGGGACGTGCTTGAAAAATATCAGGTAACGCCGAAGGAATTCATTGATCTAAAGGGACTCATGGGAGATCCCTCCGATAATATTCCCGGTGTACCGGGAATTGGAGAAAAGACAGCAACGAAATTGATAATGGCGTATCATTCCATAGAAAATGTATACGATCATTTGGATGAGATGAAAAAGGGGAAGGTTACGACCTCTCTGAAGGAAAATCATGAGATTGCCCTACTGTCCAAGAAACTTGCCACCATCTGTACCGATTGTGATATAGAGTTTGCCATAGAAAAAGCTACCATTGATAACCTATATAATAAGGAGGTATATCTATGGTTTAAGAAACTGGAGTTTAAAAATCTGATTCAGCGTTTTCAGACGGAGGAGGTAACCCATACCACCGGGATTGAGGAAGCATTTCAAAGCATTGAAACCTTGGAGGAGGCAGATAAGGTCTTTGATTGCTTGAAAGGGAAGGATTCTGTCGTGGGTCTGCATTTGATTTCTGAAAATGATACTGTACTTGGTTTATCCGTTTGTAATTCCGAGAAGAACATTTTCTTTCTTCCCTGTAGCGATAAAATAACGAAAGATTATCTTGTTGAAAAGACCGTGGATTTACGCAAGAATGTGAAATGCTTATCGGTGGTCGGATTGAAACTGCAGCTGCCGTTTCTTCCATTTACGGTTGATGATCGGATCTATGATTGTGCAATTGCGGCCTATCTGTTGAATCCTCTGACGGATACCTATCATTATGATGATATTGCAAGAGATTATTTTGCGATGACACTGCCCTCGCGGGGGGACTTGTTTGGGAAGAGCTCTTTAACCCGGGCAAGTAAGGAGAATGCACAGGCATTCCTTTCCTATGCCTGCTACAGTGCCTATGTGGCCTATCTGGCACCGGATAAGCTTACCGCGCTTTTAAAAGAAGCCGGAATGTATTCCCTGTTTGAAGAGATTGAGATGCCGCTGGTTTATACCCTGCACGATATGGAAACCAGGGGGATCCGGGTAAATAAGGGGGCACTTAAGGAATACGGGGACCGCCTGGCCGTTGGTATCGAATCCTTGGAAAAGAATATCTATGAGCTGGTCGGGGAGACCTTTAACATTAATTCACCGAAGCAGCTGGGAATCATTCTTTTTGAAAAGCTTCGTCTGCCGTTTGCCAAGAAAACGAAAACCGGCTATTCTACTTCTGCGGATATTTTAGAAAAGCTGCAATGCGAGCATCCGGTTGTGAAAATGATTCTGGAATACAGGCAGCTGACGAAATTAAAATCCACCTATGCGGACGGATTGGCTGTTTATATCCGGGAGGATGGGAGAATCCACGGAAAATTCAATCAGACAATTACGGCTACGGGAAGAATTAGCAGTACGGATCCAAATCTTCAGAATATTCCGATCCGTATGGAGCTCGGAAGGCAGATCCGCAAGGTATTTATTCCAGAAGAGGATTATGTATTCTTGGATGCGGATTATTCTCAGATTGAGCTTCGCGTGTTAGCACATATGTCGGGTGACAGCCGATTAATTAACGCCTATAAGGAAGCAAAGGATATCCATCGGATTACCGCCTCCTTAGTATTCCATACTCCGTTTGAAGAAGTAACACCGTTGCAGCGACGCAATGCAAAAGCCGTTAATTTTGGTATTGTATACGGAATCAGCTCCTTTGGCTTGGGACAGGATCTAAATATCACAAGGAAGGAAGCGGAGCATTTCATCAATCAATATTTTAAGACCTATCCGAAGATTAAATCCTATCTGGACGGGCTGGTAGCGGATGCAAAGGATAAGGGCTATTCGACGACAATGTTTGGAAGAAGAAGGCCGATTCCGGAATTAAGCTCCAGTAATTTTATGCAGCGCTCCTTTGGCGAGCGGGTTGCTATGAACTCCCCAATTCAGGGAACCGCTGCGGATATTATTAAGATCGCGATGATCAGAGTAAATGAAGAATTAAAAGAAAGAAAGCTGCGCTCCAGATTGATTCTGCAGGTTCATGATGAACTGCTGGTGGAGACACATAAGAATGAAATTGATGAGGTGACACAGATTATCATGGGAGAAATGCAGAATGCAGCCGAGCTTTTGGTACCTTTGGAGGCAGAGGTAAAGGAAGGTAAAAATTGGTTTGAAGCAAAATAGGATGGTTTATGATATGAAAGTGATTGGTATTACTGGGGGAATCGGAAGCGGAAAGTCTCTGGTTGCAAAAATCCTGACAGAAAAGCATGGTGCTTATTTTCTAAATACCGACCGGATTGCAAAGGAGCAGATGGAGATTGGAGGAGCAAGCTATGCCGGAGTCGTTGATTTCTTTGGAAACAGTATTCTTGCAGAGGATGGATCCATTGACCCGAAGAAGCTTTCAAAGATCGTATTTCATGATAAGGAAAAATTAAATAAATTAAATGCGCTGACCCATCCGAACGTTTTGAAAGTGATAGAGGAAGAGCTTGCGTCCCTGCGGGAGGGAGGCAGGTTTCCCTACGTGATCATCGAGACGGCATTGATGATCGAAGCCGGTTATGATTTTATCTGCGATGAAGTATGGTATGTATATACGCCGGAAGAAATCCGCAGGGAACGATTAAAGAAGGAACGAAATTATTCGGATCAAAAGATTGATTCAATCTTCGATAGCCAAAGAAAAGAAGACGAATTTCGAAAAAGATATTCGAAGGTAATTGAGAATACCGGTGATATCCAGAATCTTTGCAAGCAGGTAGAACGATTATTACAAAAACAACAGCGATAAAACGCTATTTACAAAGCTCCTGGTATGCTTCATACGAGGGAAGACGCGGGATAATAATCTTGACAAAATTCGTGAAATGAGGGATACTCAGTAGAATAAAATGT
>DOWG01000271.1:9457-18686 GCA_003519685.1 Lachnospiraceae bacterium | reverse complement strand
CTGGGTTGTAACATAGCAAAGAGTATGAAAGGGATGAGAAATTGCGGTCCGCAATTTCTCATCCCTTTTTTTAACTTGAAAAGATCTTGTTGTGCTAAAGCGTTACTTCCTATGACATAGAAGGCACGCTTTATTTTTTATCTATGCAAGAAGATAACCCGTTTCTCTGGTATTGATTTCCCTGATTCTCTCCGGATCCACCTTGAAATTCCGATCACTGTCCAGTAGTCCGTTGATTTCCTGCTGGACATCGGATACCTGAGTATAGCAGTAGCCGCATACATAGGTTGTATTCTTAATGGCCGTAGTTATTTCATCAAACCGGGTCAGAAACTGCTCCTCACTTTGAACCTTATTGCCGTAGCCCCAACCTCGGTTGTCGTTATCGAAGGCAATTCCGCCGTATTCACTTATGATTATTGGTTGGCCGCGGTAAGAATAACCGTTTGCAAAAGCCGATTTATGTTTATTGTGATAAACCTCCGTCGTTAGTATCTGCTCTTTGCATTCGTTGTATCGCTTAAAGAAATCCAAGCCACTTTCCTCATAATCGTGAAGTGTAATGATGTCCGAAATTGTATGCTCCCAGCCGTCATTAACAATTACCGGCCGATATTGGTCAAAAGATTTGGTAATATAATAAATTGCTTCGGTAAATCTCTGCTGGGAGATATCTGTCTCCACATTTGGAACTCCCCAGGATTCATTGATCGGCGTCCAAGTAATGATACAGGGATGGTTATAGTTCTGTCTGACAATCTCCATCCATTCCCTGGTGAACTCTTCTATCGCATCATCGGTAAATTCATAAGCTGCCGGTGCCTCGCTCCAAACCAACATTCCCTTCACATCACACCAGTATAAGAATCTCTCATCCTCAATTTTCTGATGCTTGCGAAGACCGTTAAACCCAAGCCGCTGGATTTTATCAATATCTTCAATCAGTGCCTCCTCGCTGGGCGGTGTCAGGTGAGAATCTTTCCAATAGCCCTGATCCAGAATCAATCTCTGATACAAAGGTCTGCCATTGAGCAGAATATTATTCTTGTCAATTCTAATCTCTCGCATTCCGAAATAAGAACCGACCTCATCGCATACTTTATCCCTGTAAATAACACGAAGTTCCAAATCATATAGGTTTGGTTTCTCCGGTGACCAGGTCTGGATATCATGAAGATCCTGTTTTTCCGCAACTGCCACCTTTAGCTTCGTAATAACACGCTTCGAAGGAATTGCAAATACGCCCTTGTTTACAAAGGATCCTTCAAAGGTGATTACCGCTTCCACGCTAAGTTCTTCTCCATAATGATCCGCTTGTACGTCAAATTCCAATTCAACTGCCTGTTCATCAAGCAATGGCGTGATTTTTACCCGGTCTAATCTGACTTTCGGCACATATTCCATCCATACGGTTTTCCATATTCCCGTTGTCTGAACATACCAGCATCCAAAGTTTTCTTTCTTCCAGCGTTGCTTTCCCCTGGGCTGGGAGGCATCACATGAATCCTCCACCTTTACAACCACATCATTTTCTCCATCGCTTACAATAGTTGAGATATCAAAAGAGAAGCGGCTGTAGCCTCCCCTATGGCTTCCGGCCAGCTTGCCGTTTACCCATACCTTCGTCATAAAGTCACTGCCTTCAAAATGAAGCAGTAGCTTACTTTCAGCCAATTTCTTTCCGTCTACACTAAGCTTTCTGTGATACCAGACCGTATCATGATAATCGACCGTATCATAATCAGCATCCTCCTGAATTGAGCTTAGCTTCGTCTCATAAGTAAAGGGTACCAAAATAGTCTTATCTATCGGAAATATCTCATACCATTTTTCAGTTTCACCAAGTTTTCCATCATCAAAGGAAAAATCCCATACGCCGTTTAAATTAGCCCAGTTTTTTCTGACAAACTGTGGACGTGGATAATCTTTTATGTAATTTTTCATGTTCAATCCTCCGTTATTGTAATTTTACATGCCGAATTAATTTTTTTAAATATGGTATTATTAGTAACAAAATGATATAAAAACCGGTTGCATATAAAGTCGATCGGAAGCTGAAGGCAGAACCTGCGAAAGCGAAAATCAACAGGTTGCTGATCAGAAGATAGAATAAAGAATTTGCTCCGACCTCACTCAAATAAGCACTCACAATACCGGCAATACGCATATTTTTCCTGGCGGTCAGCCAATGACATAACAAATAATATAAGTAAATAAATAAAAATGCTCCGGTAATGTAGATCCATGAGGGTGGAAAACGCCCCGGAAGATCTCGCTTCAGGATATAGAAGCCGATTACCGGAAGACTGGCAATACCGCATCCCAATAACACGAATTTGTGAAAAACCCATTCCATTCTGGAAAGCAGCACACCAAAAGCAAAATAAACCATATACTGCACGCAAGGATAAGTAATATACTTCTCTGATCCTATTAACAGAGCTAACTGAGGGACCGTCTGCTTTTCATAGGGAAGGAAGCAGGCAGCGATACTAATTGCTCCAAAAAGGGCAAAGATACCAAGTCTCATTTTTTTAAATACGGGAAATAAAAGTAATCCCAGAATCAAAATCCCCGCAAAGGATATTAAGAATTCCGACCATCCCGCATAGCTTCTGATTAAAAGAACATCCCCCAGCAAATCTATCTTGAAAATTTTATTTTCAAATAAGGCATAGAAGGCGATCTCCGAAATATAGAAAGCAATCAGCAGCTTGCCGGCATTCTTTAGCATCCGCTTGACAGCATGGGTAAAGTCCTTGCTAAAATAGGCTTTATAATTAACATATCCAAAGCAAAAGTAGAAACCGGAGAAGGTAGTCAGATTAATATAATCTACAAGAAAACCCTGCACCGGGCGGCTCTCCTCTCCGAAGAACTGGATACAGTGGCAGAGCAACATCAGTAAGGTAAGGATGCCCTTCTGGCAGTCAATCGCATAATTTCTTACTGTCTTCTTCTCCATAGCACTATCCCTTAATGCCGGACATAGTTACACCTTCCACGATATGCCGTTCAAAAATTAAAAACAGAATAATCATTGGTAAGGAAGCCACCATACCTGCCGTCAGCGGCTTAACATAATCAATTGTATAGGTACCGGCAAAGGTTGGAATACCGATTGGTAAAGTGAACTTTGACTGGCTCATTGCGCATAACAACGGCCATAGATAATTATTCCAGCTTCCGATAAAGGCAAAAATACAAACCGTTGAAATCACCGCTTTTGACAGGGGCAAAATAATCCGAAAGAATACCGCCAGCTCTCCCCCACCGTCAATGCGGACTGCTTCAATCAGCTCATTAGGAAGCCCCTTAAAGAACGATACCATGATGATCATATTCATAGAACCAGCAATGGAGGGAAGAATTAAACCCGCATAGGTATCAATCATGTTAAGATTATTTGCCGTGATAAACAGCGGTACAATAGTTGCTTCCCCGGGAACCAACAATCCTAATAAAAAGTAAAAAAAGATGAGATTTCTTCCTTTAAATTTTATCTTGGCAATTGCATATGCAGCCATAGAGGACAGGATTACGGTAAGGGCAGTAGAAACCACAGCAATCACAAGGCTGTTGATAGTCCAGATCGGAACAGCGCTCGTTTTAATAATATCAATATAATTATGTATCGTATACGGTAGCTTAAACCAGTCCCATACAGAAACAATCTGTTTTCCTTCTATTTGGAAGGATACTGCCAGGGACCATATCAGCGGAGCAATAAAAATCAATGCCAAAATCACTGAGATAACCGTTAATACAACTTTTCCGATGACAGCTTTTGTTTTCATTCCTCCCGTTCCCCCTTCCTTTGAATATACTGCTGCAGCAATGACAAAACAACTAGGATAAAGAACAGCACATAAGACATTGCAGCTGCATAACCCATATTGCTTTTGTTAAAGGCTGTTTCATAGATGTACTGAATCAGCGGTCTGGTCGAAGAAGCAGGCCCACCACCGGTTATCAGATAAATTTGCCCGAATACCTTAAAGCAGGCAATTACCTGGAGCAGGATGACCAGCCAGGTGGTCGGCTTTAACAAAGGTAATGTTACATGAAACAGCTGTTGTGCCTTGGATGCGCCATCAATAGAAGCTGCCTCCAGTATCTGTGGCGAAATATCCTGTAATGCGGATATGTAAAGCATCATACTAAAACCCACCGTCCACCAGACCGTCATGGAGGAAATGGTTGCCCAGACCAGATTACTATCCTGCAGCCATTGCAGTTCCACCTCAGGAGCCATCAGCCCAAGTCCATGCAGTACACCGTTGATAAATCCCCTGTATGGAGCAAACAAGTATCTGGCAATGAATGATGCTACCGATACCGACAATACACACGGCAGATAGTAGCATGTCCGAAGGAACTTTTTTAATTTTGTAGGACGGTTTGCCAATAATGCCAAAATCAAAGCAACTATCACTAATAAGGGAGCCGTAATAATAACGAAAGTAAAGGTATTTTTTAATGCTCCGACAAAATTTTTGTCAGTAAACAGCTTCGTATAATTATCAACACCTATAAACTTCTGTTTTCCCATTAGGCTCCATTTATGAAAACTAACATAGACTCCCTTGATCACCGGCCATATTGTAAATATGGTATATAAAACGAAGAAGGGAAGAATAAATCCTAAAGCTGCTATATAGGGTTTCAATTTCTTTGCCATCTGCCTATAACCTCCATTAAAATCTTTTGCGAACATAACAGAGGAGCCGATGTGACTCCTCTATTATATTCATTTGCAGATTGAGTTTACTAATTCAGATTCGATTCCAGTTCTGCTTTCAAGTTATCGATTGCCGTAGCCGCGTCAACCTGATCAATCCAATATGCATTCAGAGAATCAATCATTCCAGCCTTCATTGCATAAAAGTTAGCATTCTTCGTAGGCATTACTGCGGTTTGTAACGCATTCTTATAGTCGCTGCGATAAGGCAATGACAGATACTCCTTGCTCTGTAAAACGGATAGGTTGGAAGGAATCTGTCCTGACTTCGCCCAGGTTGCTCCGCCGTCAGATGCAGCAGCAACGATAAATTTTACAGCATTCAAGGTCTCTTCCTCGGTTCTTTCCTTGTTAAATGGAAGTATCAGAGTATGGGAGTCTGCCCAACAGGATTCATTATTGAATAATTGCGGGAAAGTCTGTGCTCCGAAGTTCAACCCCTGTGTTTTCTCAAAAGCACCGGTTGCCCAGGTTCCGCCAAATAAAATACCGGCTTTTCCGCTCTGGAACAACGCCTGGTGATCATCGATACCGGTTAATATGTAGCCTTCATCAAACAAACTCTTAACAAATTCCGCTGCCTTTACTGCTATATCCACATCTAAGGTTACGGTGGAACCATCATCACTCACCAGACCGGTACCACCCATCTGGAAATAAGTTGCCCACCATACTCTATAGGGATCATCGCCTGAATTTGTCAAAGCCAACGGACTTGCACCAGCCGGAAGAACCGCTTTGATTTTATCGAGAATTGCCTTAAAATCATCTGCACTAGCAATATCCAGCTGTCCATCGGCATTGAGGCTTACGCCCGCCCGGTTTAAAATATCTTTGTTAAAATACATAATTTCGGCATGGGTATCCAGCGGTATTGCATAAACGGAACCATCAAATGTAACACTTGCTATGGAGTTCTCTGAATACATCGTATTTAAATCAATACCCAGCTCGGATAGATAGTCATCAATCGGAATTACCGCACCCTGATCAACCAGCTCCGGTAACTTAGATACATGGGAAACTCCGATATCCGGACCCTTTCCTGCTGCTACCGCAGTCTGTAGTTTTGTATAATAATCTGCCCAAACCAGCATGATTGATTGTACTCCCATCGCCGGATTGGTATTATTATAATCAGAAATAATCTGATCCATAAAAGATCCGTCACCACCGCTAAATAGTGACCAGAAAACGAGCTTACCTTCCTCCACCTTTACGCTTTCCGGATTATTGACAGTACCATCCTCATTGACGTCCGCTTCGTCTCCCTCTTCAGCCGTATCCGTAGCCGCCGCGTTATTCTTCGGTGCTTCCGTAACATCTGTTTGTGTGCTGTTACCATTCGTTTGATCTGTCTTTCCCGCACAGCCTGTCAACAATCCGATGCAAAAGGCAATTCCTAATACTAAAGCAATCATTCTTTTCATTACTTTAACCTCCCTTTACCATTTTATAATTATTTCTAGGTTAGATGGTGCCGGCACTAACACTTCCTTTATTTCAGCAGAAATATTGTTGAAATAAAGGGAAACTCAAGAGAACGTGTCTTATTTAAACAATAATACTGTTCTCTTTAAGCTGAGTATAGTACATTATATATATATTGTCAATGTTATATCCGCTTTTTCTGTGCATTTATTTGCACCTTTTTCTATATTGAACATTATTACTGTTGTATTTAGCAAACAGAGACGGCATATAAACAAAAAAAATGTTTATATGCCGTCTCTGTTTAAAAATCAATATTCCATGCTCAGAATGATATCCTGATTAAAGTCTCCAAAGCCCTTGCCGAAGATATTAAAGCCCCCGATATATTTCGCATCTTCCTTATTTCCGATTCTGATATCAACATAGGAGTGATTCATGATTGCCAAGTCAGCGATTGATACATCTCCTACCCGGCTGTTATTAACATAGCTTCCATCATTTTGAATCTCCCAGGTTGTAAGAAGTCCATATTGTGTCGATCCACTATTCGCCCAAAATTCCGGATTTAATCTTCCTCTTCTGGCGCCAAAATCTCCCGGGCAGGTCCAGGTACCACAATCCAATCCATTGACCCAGACAGTGATATCTGATTTCCAGTCCTCCCTGTAATTCGGTGCCTCAGAGCATATCTCCATGGTCAGCCTAAGTCTCTTGGGAACCCCTTCCTTGGGAATCGTATTTGCAAACCGGTATTGTACATATCCTCTGGATGTCCAGAACATCTGCGCCTTAATTCGGTCCGGAAGGAAGAAATTAGCCTCGATATCTTCCATTCCGATAATGCCTTCCTCGCACAGTAAACCGCAGGTGGGTACCACTTTACAATCCGTAAATGCACCGACCGGCATTTCCATACTTATAATTTCCCTTACAACATGATTTTTGCGGAGCAAAGATATATTCACCCAATCCATCTTTCTATTGCAGAGCTTTGCCAGTCCCCTGGTTCCCGGCTGTTCCTCCATACGAATCAGATTTGCTTTCTCCAATATCTTAATATGCATAGCTGCACTGGATGCCGGTATTTCAAGCTGCCTTGCAATCTCCCCGATTATCATCCCCTTATCAAACAATAATTTTAATATTTCAATTCGAATAGGGGAAGACAACGCCTTGCCGACATCGCAGATATCCTCCGTATTTTCTATATTCAGTTCTAAATTTTTAGACATACCAGCCTCCAAATAGTTTTTGAATATTTTTAATGTAAATTATATTACTTTATTATACCGCTCATTTTTACATCAGTAAAGAAATGTCCTGCAAAAGCTTTCCAGAAGCCACTCTGCTATTCAAACGAAAGATAAAAAGCCCTGCCGGAATCATAATGATATCCAGAGGACTTTTCATCAAAGCAAAAGTGATTTTTCATATTTTGGGAAAATAATTAATGTCTAAAATGCCGCATTCCGGTAAATACCATTGCGATTCCGTATTCGTTACATTTTTTAATGGAATCCTCGTCCCGAATGGAGCCGCCCGGTTGAATGATTGCTGTAATGCCTGCCTGATGAGCGGCTTCTACGCAGTCATCAAAAGGGAAAAATGCATCCGATGCAAGAACTGCACCCTCGGCTGCATTCTCACCAATCAGTTCCTTCGCATGCTCGATTGCCTGCTTTGCTGCCCAGATTCGATTTACCTGTCCCGGACCGATTCCGACGCTCTGCTTATCCTTAGCAAGGGCAATCCCATTGGACTTCACAAACTTCACAATTTTCCATGCGAATCTCAGATCCTCCATTTCTTTATCGGTAGGAACACGGTCCGTAACCATCTTCAGATCCTCTTCAATCAAAAGCTTACTATCGATGGTCTGAACGATCAGTCCGCCGTTCACCTTTTTAAGATCGTAAGCATGCTCGTCCTGGGGAACTTCAATATCCTTCAACTCCAGTAGGCGAACATTCTTCTTGGTCTGCAGCAGTTTTAATGCTTCCTCCTCATAGGAAGGAGCTACCACCACTTCCAGAAATACTTTTTTCATTTCCTCTGCCATTGCAAGAGGGATTTCTCTGTTTGCTACGACAATTCCTCCGTAGACGGATACCTTGTCGGCTGCAAAAGCCTTCCTCCATGCGTCAAGAATATTGTCCGCACTGCCAACGCCACAGGGATTGCCATGCTTGCAGGCAACGACCGTAGGTTCTGTAAATTCTTTTAACAGCTCCAGAGCACCATTCGTATCATTAATATTATTAAAGGAGAGTTCTTTGCCATTCAGTTGTACCGCATCGGTAATGGAGCCTTTCTTTCTTCCGATCTCACGATAGAAAGCCGCCTTCTGATGAGGATTTTCACCATAGCGCATATCCTGAATCTTCTCAAAAGTCATAGTCAGCGTCTCCGGAAGCTCCCGATCATTTCTTTCCTTTCTTAAATAATCGGCAATCATAGTATCATAGGAAGAGGTATGCTGGAACACCTTCTGCATCAGATAGAATTTCGTCTGATAGGAAACCTGTCCCGCTTCCTTCAGCTCCGACAGAACCTTGTCATAATCCAAAGGATCTACAACGACTACAACATCCTGGTAATTCTTCGCCGCAGCCCGGAGCATGGTAGGTCCGCCGATATCGATGTTCTCCACCGCTTCCTCTCTCGTTACCCCTTCTTTCAGAATCGTCTGCTTAAAAGGATACAGATTCACGACTACCATATCGATCGGCTCAATGTTTAGGTCTGCCAGCTGCTTCATATGGGAAGGATTGCTTCTCATAGCCAGCAAACCGGCATGTACAACCGGATGAAGCGTCTTCACCCGTCCATCCAGACACTCTGGAAAACCGGTAAGTTCCGAAATCTCAATTGCAGAAATGCCTGCCTCTTTCAGTTTGCCATAGGTTCCGCCGGTAGAAATAATCTCCACCCCCAGGGAAACCAGATTCTTGGCCAACTCTACAATACCTGTCTTATCCGATACGCTGATTAATGCTCTCATTCCCAATCTCCTTTTCTTATCCATATTCCTAATACACTTTTTTCTTGTTTGTA
>DOWG01000271.1:0-9448 GCA_003519685.1 Lachnospiraceae bacterium | reverse complement strand
CGTCTACTACTATATTACACGAATTAGTTTTCAGTTTCAAAGTATAAATACTTATTCCATTTATCGATAGAGCTTATATATTCCATTCATTTTCCGCACTCAAGGTACCAAAAGAATCAACTTTGAACCGGTTGCAATTCTAAATAATATGTACTATAATTCCAGTGATGACAACAAAATAAATTACAATGGGGTATTTTATGAAAAGATTAAAATTAACTGATTTTTTCATCGGAATTGTATTTGCCTTACTATTCCTTTCCCTGGCCGTAATTATCACAATTAACCTTCGGCCTCTCTATTATTTGGACATTAAAGCATTGCATATCGAAGAAAGTTCCGGCTATCCAAAGCAGGAGATCATAGATAACTACAATGCCTTGATTGACTACTCTTTTCCTTTTTTTCGGGGCGGTTTAACCTTTCCCACACTGCCGTCCTCCGAAAGCGGATTACAGCACTTTAAGGAAGTAAAAGATATCTTCTCCTTTTTTTATATTCTTGGCGCATTGACTCTTGTCTTAGGAATCGCCATCATATGGTACAAACATCGGAAAAAGGATTACAGCTATCTTCTGGCATCCTCTATTACCGCAGCAGTACTGCCCTTATCCGTCCTATTGCCGCTTACTGTTGATTTTGATACCTCATTTGTAATTTTTCATAAGCTTTTATTTTTTAATAATAATGACTGGCTCTTTAATCCGGTTACCGATCCGGTAATCAATATCCTGCCGGAAACATATTTTTTGCATTGCGCATTAGCAATTATTCTTTTCATCATTTTGGGAAGTATAATATTTGCCATTCAATATTTTAGGATAAAAAAGAAATTTCACATTAAATACCGTAAGAGTAGTAATTTAAAGATATAATTGAACAGATCAAAGGAGCATAAACCATGAGAAAGACAAAAATAATATGTACATTAGGCCCTTCCACAGATAGAAACGATGTATTAAGAGAATTAGTATTAGCAGGAATGGATGTTGCCCGCTTTAATTTCTCCCATGCGGACCATGAGGAGCATTTAGGACGCTTGAAGAAATTGGAGGAACTGCGGCAGGAGCTGCATATACCGGTAGCCACTCTGCTTGATACCAAGGGACCGGAAATTCGTATCGGCACATTTAAAGAAGATAAGAAAATTCAGCTTAACGAAGGTCAGACCTTTACCCTGACAACCAATCCGATTGAAGGGGATGAAAACCAGGTTTCCATCAGTTATCCAAATTTGATCTATGATATTGAAGTAGGAACTACGGTGCTTATTGATGATGGTCTGATTGAGATGTACGTCACGGATATGACTCCCACAGATATCATATGTAAGGTAAAAAACGGCGGAATCATATCCTCAAGAAAAGGGGTAAACGTTCCCGGAATCCATCTGACCATGCCTTACATTAGTGACAAGGATCGTTCGGATATCCTTTTTGCAATTGAGCATGACTATGATTATATAGCCGCATCCTTTGTAAGATCTGCCGAAGACGTCGAAGACATTCGGAAGATTCTAAAAAAATATAAATCTCAGACAAAAATTATTGCAAAAATTGAGAACTTACAGGGAATACAAAATATCGATTCCATTATTGAAGCTGCAGACGGAATCATGATTGCCCGCGGAGATATGGGTGTTGAGATTCCTTATGAAGATGTACCCGTTCTTCAGAAAGAGATTATTAAGAAGGTATATAACAGCGGTAAGCAAGTCATTACTGCTACGCAGATGTTAGATTCCATGATCAAGAACCCAAGACCGACCCGGGCCGAGGCGACGGACGTTGCAAATGCTATCTATGACGGGACCAGCGCAATTATGTTGTCCGGTGAAACCGCCAACGGCAAGTATCCTGTAGAAGCATTAAAAACAATGATAAAGATTGCCGTTCGCACCGAAGCCGACATTGACTATAAAAAGCGCTTCCGTATGCGTGACGACAGATATTGTAAATCCGATATTACAGAAGCCATCTCCCGCGCTACGGTAACTACCGCGCACGATTTAGATGCGAAGATGATCATCACCGTTACGACCTCCGGGCGAACCGCCCGTATGATCTCCCGTTTCCGCCCTTCCTGTCAGATTATGGGCTGTACAACCGATCCCAAAGTATACCGTCAATTAAGTATGGCATGGGGTGTTACTCCACTTTTAATTGATCTGGAGCATGATACTTTCGAGCTCATCGAACATGCAATTCAAGCAGTAGAAGATGCCAGCTATTTAAAGGATGGCGAACTTGCGGTGGTGACGGCAGGCGTACCTCTTGGCACCTCCGGGACCACGAATATGATCAAAGTACAGATTGCAGGAAGCAAATATTAATAGCCTTACAAGCCATCCATTTCCCTTCTGTATCAAAGCAGATTTAAAATCAATAATCATTAACATAAATAGTCCTGTTATAATAAAAGTGGAGGGTATTTTATCCTCCACTTAATTAGTATATAAGTAACCATCAAAACTATAAAATGTTCCTCAAACCATTTACTTAATTTAAAATATATAAAGTGCTTCAGCCTTAAGAGTCAATGAAAATACACTTTCAAATGCCAATAAAAATAGTGTATAATAAAAAAATATTATTTATTGAGGAGGGATTTAATGAATAGAAAGTTATTTACAGAATGGGCTATGGATATAGCAGAGGATAGCAAAATAAGAAGTACATGCCTTTCAAGGCAAGTAGGTGCTGTTATAATAAAGGATAAACAGATTATCGCTACAGGGTATAATGGTGCTCCTGCCGGCGCTATCCATTGTACCGATATAGGTTATTGCGAAAGGAAAAATAGGGGTATTCCGTCAGGACAAGGTCTTGAGCTTTGTCGAGCTGGACATGCTGAAGCTAATGCCATAAATCAGTGTGCAAAGCATGGTACAAGTTGTAATGGCGCGACACTTTATGTTACTACCCAACCTTGCGTATTTTGCTGTATTCATTTAATACAAGCTGGTATAATAAAAGTTGTTTTTAAGGGAGAATACCCTACAGGTCTGGGATTACAGCTGCTTAAAGAATCTGGAGTTGAATTTCTAAAATATGAAGATGCTTTGGAACTTGACAAAGAAGATTTTGAAAAAAAACGCAAAAAAGATTTAGACCGAGTTCAAGAATTTTTGAATAGTCAGAAAACTTATTAGAAACACCATTCAAAGCGAATATGTAATTTGTAAAGCAGATTTGTAATACAATCATGGGCAAGAACCACCGAAAAATGGCCTTGCCCATACGTAACTCCTTTTTCTATCAGCTTTTTAAGTTACAAAGTAGAATTTACTTTTTCAATTACCTATGATATCCAGTACCTACCCAAGTCCAAGTATATCCAGCATATGTAAATGTAGTCCCTGCAGAATTATAAGTTGAAGTACCACCATTGTCAGTGCCAGGGTTATAGAAAGTTATAGTATTACTCAATGTTCCAATATTATAACCCAATAGTACCACTTGATGGCCCGCGCTTGCAGACGATGTAGCTCTCAATATTAATGGATAACCATTTTGTATGTTGGTTTTTACTGTAGAGTAAGTTGCTTGAGTAGTAGATGCACCATATCCGCTAACACCAAAGTCCTTTAGAGAGCTTACAGATTTAGACAAGCTTGCGCCTGTCGAATAACCAATCCCCTCATAGTCAGCAATATTGTATGCATAATATTGTTTGGTTCCATATAAACGGTAATTTACTATTGATGCGGTACAAGCTGCCCAACATAAACCTTGATAAGTCCCTGAAGAATCTGTTTGAGGAACTAAACATCCAGTCATATCGCATGCGTATCCATTTGTCATTGTTATAACAGCTGGAGTATAGCTTAATGAAGATATTAATCCTGAAGAATCTTTTCCATAAGAAAGTTGAGTTGACTTTTCTTTCAATTTGCTTCCTACATTTATGTTATTAGTCGTAACGTCTATGATGTTAACATCAGAAAGATTTGAACCAAACTTTTCTTTTATAAGATTATGTTTCTTTTCAAATGATTTATTGATGAATTCCTCTATATCGGAAGTACTATTTTTGTTTGCTATTTCAATTTTTACTTCTTCAATTATTTTTTTATGATTTTTATTCTCTGCGTATAATTTTCCTTCAGATGTATATAACATATACACATTATTATCATTCAGTTGTGCTAATTCATTTAATTCATCTGAATTATCTTTTGATATGGTTGCACTCCATTCGCCATTTACTTTATATACGCTTAATATAACCTTTATTTCATCACCATCCAAAATAGGGAAATAATAAACATCATTATTATTTACTATATTATTGTCAGCTGAAAATATTGTATATGGGTTACCAAGCATCCATTCCGAAAAATCAGCAGCATCTACGCCATAAAAACTTGGATTCAAGCTTACATTAGATACCATTTCTGAAGCTATATTTTCTGCGTAAATCTGAGCATCATTTGGAACAGTTAAGGATTCTATTGTTAAACTATTTTTTGTTTTTGCAGATGCAGCTATACTCAATAATCCAATACTAAATATAATCCCTATTAATCCCTTAATAAATATGTTTTTCATAACTGTTACCTCCTATTAAAAATTTGAAAGATTTCTGTTTTCTGTTGTGTATTACATATTTCACCAATTAGTCATATACCAATATTTTTATTCACTCACTTCTATCATATATTGGTAATATGAGCTAATATAATGTATTATACACCATATTATTACATTGTCAACGTCTTCCAAATAGGATAATATGCCCATCTTTTGCATTTGACATATTCTCCATAAAGAAGTAAAATTATACTAATAGATTTACAAGTCTGATAATATAAAATATTTTTAAGATCAATTATCATTTTTTTCAATTAGAAACTATAATGAATTTTTAAAAAGGAGATTAATATGAAAAAAACTTTTATATTTGCATTGTTATTTTTTAGCCTAATTTTGATTCTTTCTGCATGTAATAAAAAAAGCAATAAGACATCGTCTGATTCGAATGTATATAATAATGATATTTTTACAGAGGATTTATACAATAGTATTGTTGAAATAGATTTTTTATATGGTGGTAAAGAAATAAATATTAATAATAATGATGATTTATATAGTATGTATAGTCAATTTGCATCTCTAATATTGACTGAGGCACCAGATAATAAAGAACCAAAAGATGGACATCAAATAATAAAAATGGTTACAAAAGATAAAACCATTGAAATAGGACTGTTATCAAACGAAATTATTGTAGACAATACAAAATATACTGTGGATAAAGATATTGTTATTGAAACAAGAAACATCGCACTAAAAAACCGAAAAAAGGAATAAAGCTTTTTATCATTAATTACTCAACTTTCCCAGCTTAAACCCAAACAAAGCCTAAATAAGGCTTGGAACCTCATCCATTCACCCACTTTACTTTTAAGGATATTTGTGGTTTTGGTTTTGCTAATCTTATTATACCAACGTTTGGTACTATTTTTATGTCAATGTAGCAATTTATGCGGAAATTTTGCATGAAAAATCAATCTTTTCCACCAGCTATGTGGTGGGAAAGTTGAGTTAATTAGTTCAGGTATTATCAAAGGAAGTGTCACTTTTGTAACAGATGAAGGTTTTTCTGGTTAATCAAATTATTAATAGCTGCAAATAATGGAGAAAATATGAAAAGTGATAATTTCACGTTTATAGTTCTGCTGATATGCAGTTGGAGTATGCCTATTTATAGGAATTATTTCACCTCATCATTCTGGATAAGTCCAATTATCAGGCAGTGAATCGAAAAATTCTATCTTTTCCATCTCTAAATTGGGTAGTACATCAAACTTTAAAATATCAGCATAATATAACATTTAAAAGGACCTCTCCGGTAGCAGAATATAATCTGCTGCCGGGGAGGTCCTTTTGTCTGGTTGCATTTTCAATTTACTTTGATGCAATTCTTATTCCCTTTCATCTATTTCGATTTGCTTTCCAGNNCCGGTGACATCATAATGCCGGATAATGTCCTCTTCCTTCAGGTTATATTCTACACATAAAGCAGCGGTAAGAGAAACCAGAGAGTCATACGTATCGGAAGTAAATTTTCCTGTTTCATCCGGATGGCAGCATTCTACGGAAATGGTGTCTTCATTGCGGTTATTGGATGCATAAGCGACTTCCGTCATTGGAATGCACTGGATGATTTCGCCCTCGATCCCGACAACGAAATGGCTGCTTGCAGATGTAGTTCCCTTCTCTGCCAGACCTTCAAAATAGCTACGGTTATTATCCGCAGAAGTACCCGGATTCGCCGTATAATGAATCACAATTCCCGTAACCTTTTTCAAAGGTGTCTGTGGCCTGGAATACTCATTCGGCGTTAAAAAGCTTTGCTTAATCTCTATTCCCTTTAATAGATTGTCCGACAATACCTCGGTAGTATTCCGGTTTAGGCTCAAACGATCGGATAGTAAATTACGGACGAGATATGCCGATACCCCTATAATACCTATAAAAAACACAAAAATAAACAGAAGCATTACCGCTCTTTTTATTCTTTTTCTTCTTTTCCATTCCTGTTTTGTCAAGATTCTGCTCATTGCGCTCACCTTTTGTTCATCAATTAACCATTCGTAATAACCTCTATTGTATTGGTTATTTTCCGGTATGTCAATGCCTTTTGCCTATTCCAGAATAGCTCAGTCAGAATACCAGCCACCCGTAAATCGTATCGCAGATGGTTCTTGGATGCCAAAGACAAACAAATCAGGCAGGGCTATTCGCAAATGAATATTCCCTGCCTGTATTCTATAATACTTATTCGTCTACGCTGTAGTTCGGTGCTTCCTTCGTAATATGAATATCATGAGGGTGGCTTTCTCTTAAAGATGCTGCTGAAATCTTGACAAATTTACCGGTATCCTGGAGCGTCTTAATATCCTTTGCTCCGCAATAACCCATACCGGCTCTTAAGCCTCCGACCAGCTGGAATACTGTGTCCTCAACCGTTCCCTTATATGCCACGCGGCCTTCCACGCCTTCCGGTACCAGTTTCTTGGCATTTGTCTGGAAGTAACGATCCTTGCTTCCTTTCTCCATAGCAGCAATGGATCCCATCCCACGGTAAACTTTGTATTTTCTTCCCTGGTAAAGCTCGAATTCTCCGGGGCTCTCATCCGTTCCGGCAAAGATGCTGCCCATCATACATACATTCGCACCGGCAGCCAGAGCTTTCGTAATATCCCCGGAATATTTGATACCGCCATCCGCGATAATCGGGATACTATGTGCCTTAGCCGCGCTATATGCATTCATAACTGCTGTAATCTGAGGCACACCGATTCCTGCTACCACTCTGGTAGTACAGATGGATCCCGGCCCGATTCCGACCTTCACCGCATCGACACCTGCTTCGATTAAAGCAAGCGTTGCTTCTGCAGTTGCCACATTTCCTGCTATGATCTGAATATCCGGATAGTTGTCACGAACCATCCTAATTACCTTAAGTACGTTGGCGGAATGGCCATGCGCGGTATCGATAACAATGGCATCTACCTTCGCCTTTACAAGAGCATCAACACGTTCCAATATATTATTGGTAATTCCCACTGCAGCTGCACAAAGAAGGCGTCCCTGGTCGTCCTTTGCGGAAAGAGGATATTTTATCTGCTTTTCAATATCCTTAATTGTGATTAAACCCTTTAAATTGCCCTCATCATCCACCAGTGGAAGTTTTTCCTTTCTTGCCCTCCAAAGGATCTTCTTGGCTTCCTCCAGTGTTATGCCTTCCTTTGCCGTAATCAGCCCTTCACTGGTCATAGATTCTTTAATTTTCTTTGTAAGATCGGTTTCAAATTTCAAATCACGGTTTGTTATAATACCAACTAACTTTTTCCCATTCTCTGTGATCGGAACACCGGATATCCGGTATTTTGCCATAAGATCATTTGCATCCTGCAGTGTATGTTCCGGGGACAAATAGAACGGATCCGTAATTACGCCGTTTTCCGAACGCTTTACCTTATCTACCTCTTCTGCCTGCTGCTCAATCGACATATTTTTATGAATAACACCAATGCCGCCCTGTCTGGCCATCGCAATCGCCATACGGTGCTCCGTTACGGTGTCCATGCCAGCACTCATTAACGGAATATTCAATCTGATTTTTTTCGTTAATTGGGTAGCTAATTCTACCTGATATGGCAGTACCTCGGAATATGCAGGTACTAAGAGCACATCGTCAAATGTTATACCATCACCGATGATTTGTCCCATGTTATTTTCTTCCTCACTTTCTAATAAACTCAATTTATAGTTACAGTTATGTTGCAGTCACACTCAATCCGGCATATCGTATGGTTACTGTTCACACCCATCATGTATACCATGTTATGATTTCGACAAATGATATCCGATAAGGAATTAAGACCATTTTGATTATGCTGCTATAACGTTAGGTTATAATTTTAAAAAGTATAACGAATAATGCTATTCTTGTCAACACTTAATAATTTGAATAAAATCCCAAATATCTACACTTGAGTACAGTATACAGAATGAATTTCATATTTATTTGCCAGATGAAACATCCGAAGAGAGCATCCAATCTGGCTTAACATAGCGGTCAGAAAAAATGTTATCCGGATTCTCTAATGAAAAAAGGCTATATCATTACTGAATAACGATATAACCTTTCCTATAGTCAATTATAAGCCGGCTTGATAAAGCGTTTTATATCACTACAGCTTTTAATAAACAGATACCTTTCTGGGTGCCTTCTGTTTGATCATTTCAATCATTTTCTCATTTGGCTCAAATAAAATTTTCAATCTCTTCTCGCCCTTGCTAACGATGATGACATAGGGCTTACTATCCTTGCCTCTGGATGAATAATCCTTCGTCTCCAATTGCTTATAGGTGTACTCATCCAATGCATGAGAATTTGCAGGAGCCATAACC
The DNA here is from genome assembly GCA_003519685.1 of Lachnospiraceae bacterium. GTDB lineage: Bacteria > Bacillota > Clostridia > Lachnospirales > Lachnospiraceae > Mobilitalea. Next base: position 524 of record DOWG01000271.1, on the reverse strand, counting down.
TCAACCTGGTCAAAGTCGATTCGCAGCATGGTCTTGCGTCTTGCTTTTCCGGTAATTTTATCAAAGTCCAATTGCCCGTCTACATAGACATACTCATAATCCACATTCAGTTTTGGAAAAATAAAGCCTAATACAATTACAAGAACAATACCAATAATACTGAAAATTCCGCCGAGGAACATAAAAAGAACACCCAGCACAATCCCCAAAATAATAAGACCACGTAATGCTAAGGAAGCTGCTGTTTCCTGCCTTTTCACACCCGCTTCCGCATATGCTTGATTCATCTAATACCTCCTCAAAAATATAATTTCTTCTTGTCCTATTTAAAGCTAAGACAAACTTGCCGATTGAAAGGAAACCATAATTTCCCTTGCCATGAATAAGCGATTACCTTTCTTATTATACATGAAACAGGGCCGAAATTTCAACCGTCCAAGGATGATTATTTTTAATTAATTGATACTGTAAGTTACTGTTCACACCCACAGCAAAGTCTATAATATGATTTTGACAAATGATAT
>DOWG01000061.1:259-2679 GCA_003519685.1 Lachnospiraceae bacterium | reverse complement strand
AGATTGCCGGGATCCCGGATATCTTCCAGGAGCAGAAGGAGCGGGTCCGGTTCCTTAAGAATATCTTCCAGGGAATACACCGATTTCTTCACCACGCCCATAATTCCCTGCGGGGTTTTGGTCTCGGAAATCTCTTTAAAAAGGGCATCGGTAATTACCTCATAGTCCAGATTCTGAAAATAACCCCCGTCCTCCTGCAGCTTTTCCCGGTAAAAGCTCTCACAAGCATAGGTTTTTACCAGAAGCCCGGATTCCCTGGCCTCTTCGAACATCTTTCGCCCTTCCACAACAAAAATGCCTTGCTCCTCCCTGACCCTGGCCTTCTTCTGCAATAAATTCAGATTTTTAACCTGCGCATTACTACTGCTGCTGATTACCGTTTTTTGTTTCATATCAAACAATCCTTTATTTTTTATCTCATTCTTCCTGCAGATTACTTAATTTTGCTGCCTGGTCTGCTGCAATCAGGTTTCCGATGATCTCCTGCAATTCTCCGTCCATGACCGCTTCCAGCTGGTGCACCGTCAATTTGATACGATGATCCGTAACCCTTCCCTGAGGGAAGTTATAGGTCCTGATTTTCTCGGAACGGTCCCCGGTCCCGACCTGGCTCTTTCTTTCTTCGGCTTCCGCATCATGCGCCTTCTGCATCTCTAATTCGTATAATTTGGAACGTAAAATCCTAAGTGCTTTATCCTTATTCTTGAGCTGTGATTTTTCATCCTGACAGGAGATCACAATACCGGTCGGTATATGGGTAAGGCGCACTGCCGAATCCGTAGTATTTACACATTGTCCCCCATTACCGGAAGCACGGAACACATCAAATTTACAATCATTTAGATCCAGCTCCACATCCACCTCTTCCGCTTCCGGCATAATTGCCACGGTCGCTGTTGAAGTGTGGATACGACCGCCGGATTCCGTTACCGGCACCCTCTGTACACGATGCACACCGCTCTCATACTTTAATTTGGAATAGGCTCCCTTTCCGCTGATCATAAAGATTACTTCTTTAAAGCCTCCGATACCATTCTCGTTCAGATTCATTATTTCCACTTTCCAATGGTTGCGCTCTGCATAACGGGCATACATGCGGTATAATTCTGATGCAAATAGCGCTGCCTCATCGCCGCCCGCACCGCCGCGGATCTCGATAATAACATTTTTATCATCATTCGGATCCTTGGGAAGTAATAGAATTTTTAATTCTCCTTCGATGGTTTCCATCCGCTGCTTGCAGCTATTTAATTCTTCCTTCGCCAATTCGCGAATCTCTTCATCACTTTCCTCTTCCAGCATTGCCAGACTTTCGTCAATCGCAGACTGGGTGTCCTTATATTCCGTATATTTTTCTACAATCGGGGCAAGCTCCGCTTGCTCTTTCATTAGTTTACGATAATTGTTCTGGTCATTTGCAACATTCGGATCCAAGAGCTCTTGCTCGATTTCCTGGTATCGCACCAACAGATCATCCAACTTGTCAAACATATTGATTCCTCCAATTTGGTCTACAACCGTCTTCCTGAAACAACCCTATCAAGGCCGCTTAAATCTTTCCGGATCTTTATATCGCCAAAGCCTGCATTCTGCAGTATTTTCTTCACATCCTGCGCCTGATTATAGCCGATCTCAAAAAAAATAGTACCGTTCTCCTTTAAGTGGTCCTTCCCTTCCTCGGCAATTCTTCGATAAAAGGCAAGCCCATCCTGATCACCGTCCAAAGCCATGATTGGCTCATGGTCACGGACCTCAGGCATAAGGCCTTTGATTTCCCCGGAAGGTATATAGGGAGGGTTAGAAACTACGATATCATATACTCCTTCAATTTTTTCAAACAGATTACTTCTTATGAATTCTACCTTTATATTATGCTTCCCGGCATTTTTTTCCGCTATTTTCAGAGCTTTATCCGAAAGATCCGCTCCGACTGCCTTACGAATATTACCTAATTTGGCCAAACTAATAATTATGCATCCGGATCCGGTGCACATATCCAATACCGATGTTTGATTGCAAACCTTTAGAACCTCCTCTACCAGTACCTCCGTATCCTGCCTCGGAATAAGTACATCGGAAGTAACGTCAAACTCCAACCCCATAAATTCCTGTGTTCCTGTAATCAGCTGCAGGGGGATATGCTTTGCCCTCTGCTCTACCAGTTCCATATAAGCTTCTTCTTGTATTTTGGGTGCTTCCTCATCCCTATGCAGGTAAAAATCTGCTCTATTTATCCCAAAAACATGGACGAGCAGATACCATGCATCCACATCGGCATCTGCTATTGCATGTTGCTTAAGATAATTTCCGGCAGTCCGTAGTATTTCTCCGAATGTGCTCATTACTGCCCTCTCTGATTAATCTAAACATACTCTGTTGTTCCCTAGTTACTGTTCACACCCGGGCAAAGTCTATAATAT
>DOWG01000061.1:0-194 GCA_003519685.1 Lachnospiraceae bacterium | reverse complement strand
CAACTAAGCGAAAGCGTCTCCGAATCGGATACATTTGTCGAAATCATAACATGGTTTACATGGCGGGTGTGAATAGTAACGTTTCCTACGCATCCAAATATTTATCCAGCGCTTTTAAGATTTCGTCATCTTCTTCCTCCATCGAATCAGAATCTGTGAAAGGAATCGTCTTTGCTGCGGCAATCTCATCCTTT
>DOWG01000269.1:5237-7086 GCA_003519685.1 Lachnospiraceae bacterium | reverse complement strand
CGGAGCCAAAGTACCGACGAATGCAAATACTCCTGATCGGATATCATTTGTCGAAATCATATGATAGACCTTGTTGGGGGTGTGAACAGTAACTGTAATAAATTTATAGTAGACGATAGGGCAATGTCAGCGTAGTGTAAAATATGGCAATCAAGCCTGTAATTGGCAGATTATTGTTGATTAATGACGAATTTTGTGTGAAAATGTTCTTAGTGTGTATAACAGAAATAAAAATTGACAAACTATGGAGGGATTATGGATAAGAGGATGAGTATACAGATTCGGGCATTGATTGTAGATAGCAGGGAGGAGTATGCAATAGCGCTGACAAACAGGCTGAGAACATTTGGGATAGATGTGGATCAGGCAGATTCCGGCAGACAGGCAATAAGGATGGCGCGAAAATTATATTACGATCTTATATTTCTTGAGCAGGGGATGCAGGATATCAACGAAATTGATATGATTCATTTGCTGCGCAGTATATATAAAAAGAAGGATACGGTAATTTATATTGTGGCTTCTGATGTAACACAGGAAAAAAACCATTACCATAAGGAGCTTAAGGTGGACGGTGTATGCAATACGGATATTGGCGTTAATGAAATTACGCATATATTGGAGCTACATTTTCAAAGTAAAATCCAAAGACTCATTATGGATAATGGGGAAAATAGGGGAAAAGAGAACATAAAAGGAAAAGAACCGTTCGAAGCTGACCCAGAGGAACTGCCCTATATAATAAAAGAATTGGGGAATGAGCTTACCGCCGGAGATAAGCGGAAATATAGCAGCCTGTTTAAAAATGCATATAAAGATATTGATCGTATCCTTAACCTGATTCAAAAGAATGAAGTAAAAGCAAAGCCGGACCGGCTTTATACAGAAATATATAACCTTCGAAATTTCTTTATTGATATCGGAGAATTGGATTTGTTAAAGCAATCCTATCTTATGGAAACATTTCTGGAGCAAGGGGATGTATCGTTTGTTGAGTGCTATCTTCCCATATATATCAGCCATATAGAAAAATTTAAAAGAAAATTGGAATATTCCTTGCGGAAATTTGAAATAGAGGAAGTAAGCGCAGAAAATCATGGCGGCAGCGGTTCCGGTTTCCTGTCAGAAGAGGAATATGAACAATGCTTATTAAGCACCATATATTATATTAAGATATCGGATTATGATTCGATTATTGAGAAATTGGTAAAATTGATTCGTCTGGGAAATCAGGGATTTAAAGAGGAACTGAAAAAAGCATTGGAGGATGTTCTGAAATTTGAATATGAAAAAGCGCTTGAAAGAATTATCAATGTAAAGACAATAGCACATATCAATACAGCGGCAGCCGCGCCAAAGAAACCGGACGGGATTTGAATAGGAGTGTCATAAGTCATTTTAAGATTTTGGTATGAATATATAGAAGGTCCTATTCATGTTTATGGCTTTTATACGACTTATGACACTTCTATCAAATTTAAAATAATTTAAATAAGTAGATAGAGTCGGGAGTGTAGAGGCTTTGAAACATGGAATGAAAATGAAATAATATACAGAAATAAAGAGGAGAAGCCCGGTAGAGGGGGAGGGTAGCTGCCGGGCTTATTTTATGAAAAAAATTATCTTGTAAGCAATACTGATTGAATATTGATTGATTAATTTCTTAATCTGATATAGATTATATCCGACATTTATGATGATTATATGGATTAATTATGAACATTTTGTTAATAAATTTGCAAATATGATAAAAATCGAATAGAATCGAATAAAGTAATATTAGGAAAACAAAAGAGGTAAGATTTATAAGGAAAGAGTGTCAGCAATTGCAGAGTGTTATTTTCTGTCC
>DOWG01000269.1:0-5220 GCA_003519685.1 Lachnospiraceae bacterium | reverse complement strand
GTGATGTTTTTATGTCAAATGTTTTTAGAAAATTAATCAGCAAAGAGCTGGGTGAGGTAAACTATCACCGTTATTCTTGCTATATAAAGCGTGGTATGGAAAATAAAAAGGGTGACAGCCAGGTTGTTTTTAATGATATGTATGAAAAATTAATTGTCCGAGATATAAAATCTATAGCTAAGATGCATGAACGGTTAAATGATACGATGATTTTGGCTTTTCGAATCAGTAAAAATTATTTTTTTGCATTTCTATTTTATTTTGCATCCTCAGTATTTTTAATTGCAAAAGAAATTCAACCGGAACTGACCATTATTGCACTTGTTCTTATGAGTATGTGTTTTGTATATAAAACATACGAGTTTCTCGCTAACAAATTCTGCTATATCGATGCACGGATCGTATTAGTATATAAAACCGTATTGGACCATATTATTTTGAACGAGAATCGGCGGTCCCAGGGGAAAGCGAATTAATTCGCTTTGCAAATATATTCGCTTTGCAAATATTGTGCCTGCGGCCCAAAGTTTGCAGGCTTTGAAGAAAGGACATGGTTATTAAAATGGAAAGGAAAATGCATGTATGAATGTATTTGAAGTAATGGGTCCTGTTATGGTGGGCCCTTCCAGTTCCCATACCCTGGGTGCTGTAAAAATCGGTTTAACAGCAAGGCAGCTATTACAGGAGGAGGTTCAAAGCGCCGAGGTGCTTTTTCATGGTTCCTTTCTGGCAACCGGGAAGGGTCACGGTACGGATAAAGCCATAATAGCAGGCTTACTTGGTATAAAGCCGGACGATGAGAGAATTTCTGACAGCTTTCGTATCGCAGAGGAAAGGGGGATGAAATTCTCTTTTGGCGGTACAGAATTAAGACATGCCCATCCGAATTCTGTCTTACTGAAATTAGTCGGCAAGGGTGGAAGAAAACTGGAGGTTGTAGGTTCTTCCCTGGGTGGTGGAGGAATCAAAATTGATAAAATCGATGGTCTGGATGCTAATTTTTGTGCCTGCTATCCAACCCTTATTATCCATAATGTTGACCAACCCGGACATGTGGCGGAGGTTACTTCCATGCTTGGCAGATATTCGGTGAATATAGCAACGCTGCAGCTGTATCGTGATAAACGGGGCGGAAGAGCGGTAATGGTAATTGAATGTGATCAGGAGGTGCCAGAGGAGATGCAGGACAGACTAAAAAAGACAGAAGGTATATTGAAGGTAACATACCTTAGCATGGAGGAGAAAGATGAGTTTCCGATCATTAGATGAGATTCTAAATAAGAGCGAAGAAACAGGCAAAGCGTTCTGGCAAATCGTTATGGAAGACGATATGAATGAAAGAGCGGTATCAAGCCGCGAATCTTTTGAAAAAATGCGACTGCTGTATGAAAGCATGAGGAATGCAAATGCAGCATATAATAAGGATCTTTTATCTGCAAGCGGGCTGGTCGGCGGCGATGGGGAAAAAGTCAGCCATGCATTAAAGGAAGGAAAGCTGCTAAGCGGTCCCTATGTCGGGGAAACCATAGCAAAGGCTCTGAAGATGGGGGAGAACAATGCGTGTATGAAACGGATTGTAGCCGCTCCGACCGCAGGGTCCTGCGGAGTCCTTCCGGCAGTTTTGCTGACTTATGAGGAGCAGAAGCAGGCGGATATGGATCGGATGGTGGAGGCGATGTTTGTTGCTTCCGGAATTGGAGTCGTAATATCCATTCGTGCCTTTCTTGCCGGGGCGGCAGGAGGCTGCCAGGCAGAAATCGGGTCTGCCAGTGCCATGGCAGCAGGTGCGTTGGCTTATCTGCAGGGCGGATCCGGCGAAGCAATTGCGCATGCAAGTGCCCTTACCCTGAAGAATCTCCTGGGCCTGGTATGCGATCCGGTGGCCGGTCTCGTAGAGGTTCCCTGTGTGAAGAGAAATGTTGTCGGTGCTGTGAATGCGATTGCCAGTGCCGATATGGCAATCGCCGGTGTTCGCAGCCAGATTCCCCCGGATGAGGTAATTGATGCCGTGCGGGAAGTGGGGGAGCAGATGCCAAGGACGCTGCGGGAAACCGGAGAAGGCGGATTGGCTGCAACACCGACCGGTAGAGAGATTGCAGAAAGAGTGCTTCACAAATAGAGCTTTACTTATGGATTGCATTTCCAGTGAGTAAAGCTCTTGTTAGACTGGATATCCCTACAAGATTATGGTATAATTTGTATTGGAATATGCCTGCGGCTCAAAACGGCAGGCTTTGAAAGGTATGATAAATAAGATGAAATTGCTGCATACATCCGATTTGCATATCGGAAAACGGGTAAATGAATTTTCCATGATAGAGGATCAGGAATACATATTAAATGAGATGCTGAAGATCGCGGACCTACATAAACCACAGGGAATCCTGATCGCCGGGGATATCTATGACAAAGGAATTCCCTGCGTGGAAGCGGTCAATCTATTTGACTGGTTTCTGACCGAGCTGCACAAAAGAAAGCTGTCGGTATTCCTGGTCAGCGGTAATCATGATTCCTCCGAGCGGCTTAATTTTGGCGGCAGAATACTGGAAGAGAATCAGATTCATATTGCGGGATCCTTTCACGGAAAGTTGGAAAAAGTCATACTGGCGGACGAAAATGGCCCTGTCAATATCTATTTGATGCCATTTGTTAAGCCGGTGATGGTACGACGTTACTATCCGGAGACGGAAATCGAGACCTATCAGGAGGCGGTCGAAGCAATTCTTGCTTCCGCCGATATAAATGACAGAGAGCGAAATATCCTGGTGGCACACCAGTTTATCACCAGCGGAAGCAGTGAACCGGAGCGAAGTGATTCCGAGGCCGTCTCCCTTGGGGGTCTGGATAACATTGATGCCTCTGTGTTCGAAGTCTTCGATTATGTGGCGCTTGGACATATCCATGGACCGCAGAGAATCGGAAGGGAAACCATACGTTATGCCGGTTCCCCGCTAAAATATTCCTTCTCGGAGGCCAGACAGATTAAGTCCGTCACCATGGTGGAAATGGGGGCGAAGGGGGAGGTGCGGTATGAGAAGATACCGCTTACCCCGATCCGGGATATGCGTGAGATAAAAGGGCCGATTGCCGCCCTGACGGATCCTAAGATATATAGTAAGGCGAATACCCTGGATTATATTCATGCGACGCTGACGGATGAGGAAGAGGTCTATGATGCGATCGGCAAGCTTCGGAGCGTCTATCCCAATATCATGCGGCTGGACTTTGAAAACAGCCGGTCGATCTGGAATACCGATGCAAAGCTGGCAGCTGCGGATGTGGACGAAAAGAGTGCAATGGAGCTCTTTGCGGAGTTCTATGAGAGCCAGAATAATGTGGCGCTGCCGGACAAACAGAGATTGATTATGGAGAATTTATTTGAGGAAATGGCAGGTGAACGAGATTGAAGCCAATAAAATTAGTGATGAGCGCTTTTGGACCCTTTCGGGGCGTTGTCGAAGTTCCCTTTTCGGAGCTGGGCTCCAGTGGATTATTCCTGATCAACGGGGATACCGGGGCCGGGAAAACAACAATTTTTGATGCCATTTCCTTTGCTCTGTACGGTAATGCTAGTGGTGAGAACCGGACGACGGATTCCTTTCGTAGCGATTATGCCGATGAGGACGAGCAAACCTATGTGGAGCTGACTTTTCTGCATCGTAAGAAAGAATACATTGTCTGGCGTAATCCAAACTATAGGAGAAGCAAGAAGAGAGGGAGCGGAACCACAGAGGAGAAACCCAATGCAATTCTTACCATGCCGGATGGAAGCGTTATTGCCGGATATGCTCCGGTAACGGAAGCGGTAACGGATCTGCTGGGAATTGACTGGAGGCAGTATAAGCAGATTTCCATGATTGCCCAAGGGGAATTTCTGGAGCTTCTGACCGCAGACAGCAATGCGCGTGGGCTGATCTTTCGGAAGGTATTCGGTACGCAGATCTATGACTCCATTCAGAAAAAGCTGAAGGAGCTGTCCAATAAATTGAAGTATCAGTGTGAGGATATCGATAAGCGCATCCTGCAGTTCCTGGATGGAATCAGCTGCAGCGAGGGGAATGTGAGCAAAGCGGCCATTGATGAATGGAAGAAAGTTAAGGACATTAACCAGGCGGAGAAGATGATGGAACTGCTGTCCGTACTATTGGAGGAGGATAGGGCCAAATATCATACCAAGAAGAAGGAAAATGAACATTTAAATATAGAGATGGCGAAGAAGGCGGCAGAATATACCAAGGCGGAGCAAGTTAATCGGCTGCTTGCGAATCTTAAGCAGGCGGAGGAAGACTATCAAAAATTAACGCTGACTGCAGAAGAGATGAAGCGGGAGGAAGAAAGATACGCCCTGACAGAAAAGGCATTACATATTGTGAAACCTGCGGAGGATGCATATCTGCGTATCAAGAAAGAAGCAGCGAATCTGGCTGCCGACATCGGGAAAGGGAAGGAAGAAAAGGTCCGTCTGGAGGAGCAATTAAAACTTCTCCTGGAAGAGTACCGGCAGAAGGAGGCTGCGCAGCCAAGAGTATCCGAACTGACGGCACAGATTAGCCGGCAGAGAGCGGAATTAATAAAGTACGACGGGGTAGCGGAGCAGGAGAAGCAGAAAGCAATTCTTGAAGAGAAAAAGCAAAAGCTGGAGAAGCAGATCGCTTGCCTGACCGGTCGGAAGGCTGACCTAACAAAGGAACAGACAGAAAAGCAAGCAGAGCAGGATCAGTATGTAAATCTGGATAAGGATATGGTTCTCTGTGAAAATCAGTTATACCAGACAGAGAATACTATAAAGCAATTGAATAAGCTTCTGACGGACATCCGGAATTTAAACACCGAGAGCGATGTCCTGTTTCGCGTGCAGCAGGATTATCAAAATGCGGAGGCAGAGTACCGGTATCAAAATCAGGAGTATCTGGAAATGGAAGCCCGATTCTTCCGGGAGCAGGCCGGAATTATGGCATCGAACTTAGAAGCCGGCAAACCTTGCCCGGTGTGCGGGTCCACCGAGCATCCAAGCAAGGCTGCCATAACAGGGGGAGCACCCAGTGAGGAAGAACTTAAGCATGCGAAGACCAAGCTGGACAAAGCCCATAAGGCTATGGCAGCGGCAGGAGCTAAGAGTGAAAACCAGAGAACCAAGGTGGGAATGCTTGCGGATGCCCTGCAGGAGAATGCAGCGGTCCTGTTAGAAGTCGATGTAAGTGTTCCGACAAGCGATGTTAT
>DOWG01000096.1 GCA_003519685.1 Lachnospiraceae bacterium | reverse complement strand
TTGGAAGCACTTGCCGATCACGCCCGAGAGCGTATCAAATTGTCCAAAGAAAATGTTCCGGCCGATGAGATGAAAAGTGCCGCTTTATCGCTACCTTCCAGTGACTTCGCTTTTGAACGGGCATTGAAAACGCCGGATATTTCGTTTATCTGTGAATGCAAAAAGGCATCGCCGTCCAAAGGGCTAATTGCACCGGATTTTCCGTATTTACAAATTGCAAAAGAATATGAGAAAGCCGGTGCGGACTGCATTTCAGTTCTTACTGAGCCCAAATGGTTTCTCGGAAGTGATGAATATCTGCGTAATATTGCTTCTGCTGTTTCCGTTCCCTGTCTTCGCAAGGATTTCATTGTTGATGAATATATGATTTATGAGGCAAAACTGCTTGGTGCAAAAGCCGTACTTTTGATTTGTTCCATTCTGGATGCCACAACTACAAAAGCTTATATTGATATTTGTGATGATTTGGGATTATCTGCACTTGTTGAAGCACACGACGAAAATGAAGTTAAAGCAGCCGTAAAAGCAGGCGCGCGGGTCATCGGCGTGAATAACCGAAATCTGAAGGATTTTTCCGTTGATACCGAAAACAGCCGACAGCTGCGGGAGCTTGTTCCTCCGGATGTGCTGTTTGTGTCGGAAAGCGGTGTCCGTACTGCGGCGGATGTTGAACTTTTGCGCAAAGCCGGTGCAGATGCGGTGCTAATCGGAGAAACGCTGATGCGGGCGGATGATAAATCCGCAAAATTATTAGAGTTGAAGGGCTGTATATGACCAAAGTCAAGCTTTGCGGATTAACAAGAGAATGCGATATTGAATATGCCAATCGTCTTTTGCCGGATTACATCGGTTTTGTGTTTGCCGAAAAAAGCCGTCGGTATGTTTCGTCAGACCGAGCCAAAACGCTTAAAAGGTTGCTCAATACGCGAATATCTCCGGTCGGTGTTTTTGTAAACGAACCTGTTGAGCGGGTTGCCCTTATGTTAAATCAGAGAATCATAGATCTTGCACAGCTACATGGTCAGGAAGATGAAGCCTATATCGGAAAGCTTCGCGCTCTCACGGATAAGCCGATTATAAAAGCTTTTTCTGTTGCAAGTGTTTCAGACCTTTCGGCGGCGGAAAAATCATCGGCGGATTATATTCTCTTTGATAACGACTGCGGAGGAACCGGCAAAAGTTTTAATTGGAATTTACTTGCTTCTTTTCAGCGCCCGTTTTTTCTCGCCGGAGGAATCAGTCCGAAAAATATTAAAACTGCTTTAACAATGGTTCATCCATATGCCATAGATGTCAGTTCTGGCATAGAAACAGACGGAGTGAAGGATTATAACAAAATAGAACGCCTGATGCAGGCGGTCAGAAAGGATTAAGAATGGTATTTATTTTAAAAAAGGATATTCCGGCGGAAGAAATCAATAAATTCAGAATAAGCTGGGAAGAAAAAGGGTTTTCTACAATCTGGGCTCCTGGAACGGATCACGATGCGATATGCCTGATTGGAAACACCTCTGCCATAGATATGGATGCTGTGGTACAGACAAATCCGATTGTAGCTTATGCTCGCCGTGTTACAGAACAGTATAAGGCAGCCAGCCGTCTTGTTCATTCAGACGATACGGTGTTTACTGTAAACGGCGTACAGATCGGCGGAAATAACTTTACGGTTATTGCTGGCCCATGTTCAGTGGAAACCGAGCAACAGATGCTTTCCGTTGCTTCTGCCGTAAAAAGCAGCGGTGCAAAGCTTTTGCGGGGAGGAGCGTTCAAGCCGCGCAGCTCTCCATATGCTTTTCAGGGGCTTGGATGCGAGGGCTTGCAACTGCTCACAGAAGCCAAGAGAATAACAAGCTTGCCAATTGTGACTGAAATTATGAATCAAACGCAGATTCCGTTATTCGACGATGTAGATATCATTCAGATCGGTGCTCGGAATATGCAGAATTTCGATCTTCTCAAAGCCGTTGGCAAAACGGATAAGCCCGTTTTGCTAAAACGCGGTCTTGCAAATACGATTGACGAGTTACTTATGAGCGCTGAATATATTATGAATGAAGGCAACAATCGCATCATTCTATGTGAACGCGGCATACGTACCTTTGAAACCGCAATGAGAAACACGCTGGATCTAGCAGGCGTGGCGCTTTTAAAGCAGAAAACGCATTTACCTGTATTTGTTGATCCCAGTCATGCCTGTGGAATTCGGTCGCTTGTTTCTCCGCTTGCCAAAGCGGCACTGGCAGTAGGAGCAGATGGCTTGATTATCGAAGTGCATAATGATCCTGCTCACGCATTAAGCGACGGAGCACAGTCGCTGAATCCGTCACAATTTGACGCTTTGATGATGCAGCTGAAACAGCGTGCATCGTCAGAAGAAAAAAATATGTAAGGAGGAACATGCCAAATGAATTCAAAAGGAAGATATGGTATTCATGGTGGACAGTATATCCCGGAAACACTGATGAACGCTGTGATTGAACTGGAAGAAGCTTATAACCATTATAAAAACGACCCTGAATTTAACCAAGAACTCACAGATCTGTTGAACAATTATGCCGGAAGGCCGTCAAGACTTTATTTTGCGAAAAAAATGACCGACGATCTCGGCGGTGCGAAAATCTATCTAAAACGAGAAGACCTCAACCATACGGGTGCGCACAAAATCAACAATGTGTTGGGACAGGCGCTTCTTGCAAAGAAAATGGGGAAAACCCGGTTGATCGCGGAAACCGGAGCCGGTCAACACGGCGTTGCGACTGCAACTGCGGCCGCACTTATGAATATGGAATGTGTCGTTTTCATGGGCGAAGAAGATACAAAACGTCAGGCACTAAATGTTTATCGTATGAAGCTGCTCGGTGCCGATGTGAAACCGGTAAAGAGCGGAACTGCTACATTAAAGGATGCAGTTTCTGAAGCAATGCGCGAATGGACAAGCCGCATTACAGATACCCATTATTGTCTTGGCTCCGTTATGGGGCCACATCCTTTTCCGATGATTGTCCGCGATTTTCAAGCGGTTATCTCTAAGGAAATCAAAGAGCAGGTGCTGCAAAAAGAAGGACGGCTGCCGGACGCTGTACTTGCCTGTGTCGGCGGCGGCTCCAATGCCATCGGCAGTTTTTATCATTTTTTAGATGACAAAGATGTACGGTTAGTTGGCTGCGAAGCAGCAGGACGCGGTATCGACACATTTGAGACGGCAGCAACTGTAAATACAGGTCGTGTCGGGATCTTTCACGGAATGAAATCGTACTTCTGTCAGGACAGGTACGGGCAGATTGCACCGGTCTATTCCATTTCGGCTGGCCTTGATTATCCGGGAGTTGGCCCGGAACATGCCTATCTTCACGATATCGGAAGAGCCGAATATGTTCCGGTTACCGATGAAGAGGCTGTTTGTGCTTTTGAATATCTTTCGAGAACCGAAGGAATTATTCCGGCAATCGAATCGGCACATGCAATCGCATTTGCGATGAAGCTTGCACCAACAATGGAAAAAAATAAAATTCTTGTTATTACCGTATCCGGTCGTGGTGATAAAGACTGTGCAGCAATTGCAAGATACAGAGGAGAAAATATTTATGAGTAATATAAAATCGGCCTTTGCCAATGGAAAGGCTTTTATCGCCTTTGTCACCTGCGGTGATCCAGATCTGGAAACAACAGCAAAGGTGGTTCGCTCGGCAGTCCGAAACGGAGCAGACCTGATTGAACTCGGTATTCCTTTTTCTGATCCCACGGCTGAGGGGCCGGTCATTCAGGGAGCAAACCTTCGTGCGCTCAGCGGTGGAGTTACAACAGATAAAATATTTGATCTTGTAAGAGATCTGCACCGTGATGTTACGGTACCTATGGTGTTTATGACATATGCCAATGTAGTGTTTTCATATGGGAAAGACCGTTTTATTAAAACGTGCAAAGAGATTGGCATTGACGGATTAATTCTGCCCGATGTTCCTTTTGAGGAAAAAAGCGAGTTTCAACCTTGCTGTAAAAAGTATGGTGTGGATCTGATTTCTTTGATCGCTCCGACATCCGAAAATCGCATTGCAATGATTGCCAGAGAAGCGGAAGGCTTTTTGTATATAGTATCAAGTCTCGGTGTTACCGGTACAAGGAGCGAGATCAAAACAGATATAGCTTCCATAGTATCTCTTGTGCGTAAAAACACTGATATTCCATGCGCGGTAGGATTTGGCATTTCCACGCCTGAACAGGCAGCAAAAATGGCAGGGTTTTCTGATGGAGTGATCGTAGGCTCTGCCATAATTAAGTTGATTGAAAAATATGGTTCAGAATCGGAAAAGCTTGTCGGAGATTATGTTGAAGGAATGAAGAAAGCATTGCAAATGTAATGAATCCACAATTTTTGTAATTCAAGAAAAGGAGAAACACCGCTTGCGTTAATCAGAGCATGTTGAAAACTTTACAANNTTTTGATAGCAGAAGTCGGAATACCTGATAGAATAAGGATAATCCGTACCACATAATATCAAATCAAGTCAAATCTCCAAAACAAAATCGTTTAGTATCGGTTTTGTACTTTGGAGTGGGAATAATTTTGGTGGTGTAGGATGGGTTCATTTATATCATAGGAGGTATTCGTGAACATGCAATGCTTTAAGTGTGAAACAGAAATGAAAAAGGTAAAATTTATTGGAAATGCAGCAGGAATGCCAAGTTATCTTACGTACAAGGAAAAGGGAGTATTTAATCCGGAAATCAGGGACAATGTGGAATGTTATGTTTGTCCTAAATGTGGATATATAGAGCTAAAAGCTGAAAATCCTTCATTATTCAAAAACTTAACAAACCTTTCATAATACGGCTTAGATCAAAGCAACAGAAAATAATAATTAGCCATTTGACATTAAAATGCCATTAAAAAGTATTGCCAATATATTTATTTCGTTTATGTAGAAAATATTGCGTTTACGTTATATTCATGTTATTATAAAATATAATCAAAAGTACATCGAAGGTGAGGATATTGAAAGGAAGTGTTATTATGCCACTGCCGCAACAACGGCTCGCCACAATCGAAGAGTATGAATCTCTGCCAGAGGATTCCAGAGCAGAAGTCTTTGACGGTCAGATTCAATATATGGCTAGTCCTTCACAGGTTCATCAAACAATCCTTCTGGAGCTTTCATCCACGCTTAATTCCTATGTAAAGGAGAAAAGGGGTCCTTGCAAAGTGTTACCTGCTCCCTTTGATGTAAAGCTGAATGATAGCCCCCTTACAATCGTGCAGCCTGATATCATGATAGTTTGTGATAAAAATAAGCTAGATGGAAAACGCTGCAATGGAGCCCCTGATTTTATTATCGAAATCGTATCTCCGGGCAATTCCTCTGACGATTATATTAAAAAGCTTTACTACTATAAAAATTATGGCGTCCGGGAATACTGGATTGTTGATCCAAACAGGCGGACAATCGCTGTAAACTACTTTGAAGAGGATATGGTCAGCATACCTTATACTTTCAGCTCCACGGTAAAGGTAAATATCTATGAAGACCTCTATATTGATTTCAAGGAAATTGAACAGCTACTCAATTCATAATTCAAAAGGGTGTATGCTTCGGTATATGCCCTTTCTTTTATATGACAAAGAGCCCTATTTTTATTCCGTAAAATCTATTGAGGGATGCCTTATACTTCCTCTAAAAATCTGACCCCGTCCTCTTTGCTAAGCTCATGGATGATTTCTTCATGAGGTCTTTTCTTCGGAAGTTTAAGCGTTAACACTACAGCCACATTGGCTTCATTTAATGTATTTGACCTGATTATCTCAAGATTACTTATATTCATGTTGTTATCTCTGAGCACTGTCATAAAATTACTCATATAGGATATTTCTCGAAATTCAATATAAAGCTCAATTACCTTTGTCGATGCCATGACACGGTCATCAAGGTTGTGGAGCAAGCCCATCACTGTAAATATCAGGATACAGCCGATCAAAGCCCCTTCATAATATCCAATTCCCACAGCCAGCCCGACACAGGCAGCCGCCCAAAGACCGGCCGCTGTAGTAAGACCTTTCACCCTGTTTTTTCCTGTTATAATGATTGTTCCCGCGCCAAGAAAGCCTATACCGCTCACTACCTGTGCACCCATTCGTGCCGGATCAACATTCTGGTAAATTGTGCAGATATACTGGTTCGTAATCATAACCATGGCCGATCCCATGCTGACAAGCATATAAGTCCGAAAACCAGCCGGCCGTTTCTTTCTGCCCCGCTCAAATCCAAGGATACCCCCGCATACCAACGATAACATCAAACGTACTACAGTAGAGACGATATTAACCTCTAATAATATTTGTGGCATTCTGTACCTCCGTCGGTTGCCATTGACTGTTAGCTAATTTTAAAAACCTTAATTACCTCCTCCAGTTTCTTTGAATCTGAAGCCAGGGCGGCAGCAGATTGTCTTAAAAGCTCAACCGAATTAAGCTGATTGATTGCTGTCGCATTCATTTCCTCGGAAGCAGCCGCAGTTTGTTCCGATATTGCTGAAATACTTTCAATAGCCACCAGGGTATCTTCCTTTGCATTTTCGATTGTCTTAATGCCAAGGGATACATTATTTAGATTATTTACGAGCTCTTTAACATGATCATTAATGTTATTAAACGCAACTATGGTCCGGTTTAAGGACTCTGTCTGTGATTCGACAATACTTTCCGCCTGCTTTGCCGTATCCACGGTGTCCGCTATCTTCGTATGCGTCTCTTTCACGATATTTTGAATCTGATTTGCCGCCTGTACGGATTGATCCGCCAATTTTCTGATTTCACTTGCTACCACAGCAAACCCAAGCCCCGCATCACCTGCTCTCGCCGCCTCGATGGATGCATTTAAAGAAAGTAAATTCGTTTGTGAGGCGATCTCATTAATAATCGTTACAAAGCCCGCTATATGTTTGGACTGCATCTCAAATTCTTCTACTTTGCCAATTACATTATGGGTGATATCCGCGGTTGCTTTCGATTTACCACTTAGCTCATTGATCATACCGATGCCCTCACCGGCAATGACCTTTGTATTTTCAGCAATCTGTTCAATATCATGGGTATTGTTATATACTTGATTAATCTGATCCGATAACTTATTCATCTGTGTCAGGCAATGCTCCGTATCGTCTGCCTGCTGTACAATTCCCTGCTCGATGTTTTCGATGGTCTGGGAGATATCCCTGGTTGCTGTCAATAAATCATCGGAGGTTTCGGAAAGCTCTCCCGCAGAATCACTAACCTTGCTTCCGACTGTCTGTACCTCTCCGATTAGCTTGCGCATACTATCCATCATACTGGAGATGCCATTGGATAAGATAAGAAATTCATCCTTTCTCTTGGTATCGAATTTTGCTGTCAAATCACCCTTTGCGGCCTGAGAGACCAACTTCTTCAATGAGATAATCGTATTGCTTATACCACCAGCGATTACAATTGAAATGAAAGCTGCAAAAATACATGCAATGGTAACAAATGCGATATTTAAAACCTTCAGATGCTGCACCTGTTTTAAAATGGTGCTTTTAGGAACCAATGCGCAAACTGCCGCATCAATACCTTCTAATTTACTATATAAATATAAATAATTTTCTCCTTTATACTTTTCATAGGAATATCCGCTTAATTCATCGCTATCCCTTGCTGCCTGGTAATAGGATAAATCACCGAATACCTTTGCTTCCCCCGTATTCGTCAGGACTTCTCGCCCATCACCGGTTACAAATCCGATCATGCTTCCTTCTCCCATATCATATTTGGAAAACATATTCAAAATTTGCTGGGTGGAAATATCAATGACAACAAAACCATTTCCTTTACTCATTTTTCTGATTAGGGATATGGCATAGCTTTCCGAATCATTTGTATTTAATTTTTCATCAATTGCCTTATGCTCTCCTGTCCAAAGATAGAACAGCCCTTTTCCCTCGAATTTCTTTCCCTGTTCAGATTCCATAAAGGATTGATATAGATTCTTTGCGTTAAGTGTATCGCTCGGAATACCTTCTCCGTTGTCACCGAACATATAGACATTGGATATAAAGGAATTCGTTGTTTCCGCGACAATGATATTCTCTGACAAGATATCATAAGCCTTTATCTTATCCGCTACGTCCGTATTTTTGTTATAAAATATTTTCAAATTGGAATCTAACTGCAGCTCAAGTGATTTCTGCTCAACCGCCTTTAATCCAAAATCTATAAAATCACTTACCGCATTAAGCGTATCGGCTGAACTTTCCTCATAATTATGAATAATCGCTTTCTCTGATTGCTGATAAAATATAATCCCGTATAAAGCAAGTAAAAAAGCCGGGACCAAAAATCCACCAAATAATTTAATTCTGATTTTTTGGGATTTATTCCAAAATGTCCCCAGCTTCCTTCTTATGTTCATTATAACAACCATGCCCTTTCTCCAAACCAATTTTATAATGTATGATACTCGGTGTTTTCCGGCCCGGTATCATCATTTTCCACGACTAAAACGCTTGCATCCCGGCTCAATAAAATATGATGCCATACATCTTTTTTCACATTATAAATTCTGCCTGCTTCCATCCTGCATTCTTCACATTCTTTTCCAAGAATTAAGACGGCTTTCCCTTCCAATAATACAAATACCTCATCCGTCAAGTGATGCCGCTCTAAGCGGTAAAAGTTCACCCTGTCGAAGCGTTCCGCATATCTTATCATTGCCACCCGCCAAGCCTCAAAGTGAACCTGGGGCTGGTATCCTTCCCCTGACGCATTTAGGATTTCAACACCTTCCATCTCTGCCTCCCATTCTTAAGAAACTACGCCATAAAGCGGAACATTGTCGATGTCCTCCGCTTTTTTTATTAATTTTAACGATGGTATTCCCAGCAAACCCTCTTTCAGCTGGGGAAGAAACAGTTCCGCTGATTTTGAAATTGCACCTCCCAGGAACAGACACTCCATTTCATTGTCTCTAATAATCTCGTACAGGATTGCTGCCAGATGTGTTCCCGTTTCCTGAAAGGCCTGGATTGCCGCAGCTTCCCCGCTCTTCGCAGCATTTGCAATATCCAGTACTTCCCTTCCCTGTTTGCCGCCCAGTTCCTGATACCGCTTGATAATTCCTCGTTTTGATACATAATCCTCGGCAATCCCGTTCTTATAATGCATCTGATAGATACTGATCTTCGGACCGCCCGTCAGGTTTCTTAAAACAACCTGATTCTGTGACACTGCAAAGCCCA
>DOWG01000075.1:294-3129 GCA_003519685.1 Lachnospiraceae bacterium | reverse complement strand
CACCAATCGCCTAAGCCAATATGCAGTAACCCCTTCTCATCACATCGAATCGACAAGTAATTGATATAGCGAAAAATCGCAATAGCATTTTCTTGTAGAATTTCTATGTCACCTCGGTAAAGCCATGTATAGTAAGGTAAATATATGAGTACCGAATCCCAAGCCGGCCCATTTCCCCAAGAAAATCCCCACCCTGCGGTTGGTATAATTCCTGGTAACGCCCCTTCTGCACTCTGCGCTTTTCTTATATTTCGCAGCCACTCTTTATAGCTATTTTCAACAGAAAGACTACATAACATTTGTTCTGCCGATAAAGCTGCATCCCCTGTCCAGCCATTTTTCTCGCGATGTGGGCAGTCCGTAGGAAAATAATAGAAATTTGAAAGATCTGAAACTATGGTAGCATCCCATAGAGCATTTGCGATTTTATCCGAACATTCAAATCCACCTCTGCTACATAAATCTGAGCTCATGATTTCATACGTTAACAACTCTTTCGTTGCCTGCTCTCGCGTAATACCCATAACGAAGCAATAACGAAATCCATGATAAGTAAAGGTCGGCCGATATATTTCTTCTTCCCCACCCTTACAAATATAAATATCCCTATGATTAAAACGCTCGGGGAGAAATGTCATAGCTCGTAAATCAATGCCGCCGTCCTCAGCAAGAAGTTCACCAAATTGCAATACGATCTTTTGTCCACGTTCTCCCTTGACTTTCAACTTACAAACCCCTGCTGCATTCACACCAAAATCATAGAGCCACCCCTTGTCGCCCGACTCATCCTCCAGAGGCTGAATAACCGGCAAACCTTCTCTGATCTTGGGGAATAGGGAAATCTTACTCTCCCGTATAGCAATCGCTTCTAATTCTTTTGTCACTACAATTGGTTCTGCATGACAAATTGTAATTTCACCTCTTGGTGCTTCTGTTTTAATTGCTTTACTCCATGATGTATCATCAAATCCTGGCAAATTCCAACCGGTAATCTCATTTCTAGCATCATAAAACTCACCTGCACGCAAATCATCCATTATAATCGGTGACGGAGCTGTTTTAAAATCTTCATCCGAATATATCACTGCAAATTCATCATTCGGAAATTTCATTTCAAGGGAAAGTGCAAGTTTTGGGGCACTTCTCCATCTGGCAGTATTAAATTCCCATATTTCTCCGCCCATGGAGTTTTGCATTCCATTCCCTAACAAAACTCCGATTACATTTTCACCAACTCTTAAGTTTTCCTTTATCTCATAACGATCATAATAAATTAAATCATCTGGATTTGATATATATGGAGCTAGAAAACCTTTGGTAATTCGTTTTCCATTGATGAACAACTCATAAAATCCCAGGCCGCAGATACTAAGTTCTGCAGTCAAAGGCAATGCTTCAAGCATAACTTTTTTTCTAAAATAAGGTGCTGGAATATTCTTTTGAAACGTACTATACTCCCTTGTTGCGCAGATAAACTTCGTTGATAAATTCATAAACAATCACTCCTAACGCTTGACGTTTTTGAAAGGCTATTGACATAGCCGTTTGTTCAATTGGTTTCAATTGGCGATTAGTTGGTTGTAACATTTTAATCGGTTTTAAGCGGTATCACCATATTCCATGTAACACCTTCAAACTCATAAGGGTTTCGTCCATTTCCGGTTGCCAAAAACAGATGAGTAGCCTTACCATTTTGGAATAATAAATTCGGCCGTTCCAAATTGCATTGGGTTGTGACTGTTCCATCATCCCAGGTTACTTTACGGCTGTAGGCTTTGGGATCGGAATGAATATTCCAGTTGATACAGTCTATACTTGTTGCATATACTCCGGCACCCCATTCACCGGTAATTCCACCACAGTTATTCTTAAAGTCATCCTTCATAATAACATGAAACAGTCCGTTATCGTACCAGATAAAAGGATCTTCCACATGAAAATCCGGATTACTAAATTTAAAGATGGGATCATTCTGTAATCGTTCATAAGGTCCATCCGGTCTCGGTGCTCTGGCAATTCCTAATTGAAGTGTAGAACCTGCATATTCCCGGGATTTATAAATCAGGTATGTGGTACCATCGGGTAAAATGGCTGCAGAAGGATTGGTTGTTATCGTACAGTCCCAATGTCCCGGTCTCCTTGGCTCAATTAACGGCTGATCCGGCCTTTTCCACGGTCCGTATATAGATTTTGCTGTTGCTACACCAATACGCTTATTATTCCATACTTCGGATGCTCTCTCCGATGAGATCTGATCTCCAGGACCAGGAATTGGTCCTCCATAGGTTGTTCCAAAGTAAAATAAATAATAAGTTCCATTCCAAAACTTAATTGATGGGTTATGCTGGTTAAGCGCGTCGAAGTAACACCTCTCACGCCTGTTAAATACAACCTCTTCAAACTCATAAGGTCCTTCCGGTTTATCACTGGCAGCTCTGACAATTTCACAGTTAAATAGCCAGTGCATCCCAAATCCAAGCTCTTTTTTCCAACGGGAAGCAAAAATGTGAAAACGTCCATCCTCCCCTTTGATGGCTGAACCACACCAGATATAATAATCTTCCATCTTAAATCCGCCATTCTTCGGTGCAGGCATTAATTTTTCAAAAATCGGATTGCCCATATATTCCTCCTCTTTCGTGTGAATTGATAACTTCCTACGTGTACATGTTCAAGTAATCCTTTCTTATAGTAGTTAATGTTATATTCATATTATATATGTCATATTTGGTATGTCAACATGTCTTTTGCTTTTTTTATACAATTAGTATATCTTCTGCTCTCCTCCATTAACCTTCTTGAATAATGAAGGTACATAGTTACTGTTCACACCTG
>DOWG01000075.1:0-207 GCA_003519685.1 Lachnospiraceae bacterium | reverse complement strand
ATGATGGGTGTGAACAGTAACGGCACACATTCGATTAAGAATTTTTAAACATTAGATATAGCTAAGTTAAGCAATCTATATTATAATGAGGAGCAAGCATCATCTATTTTTAATGAAGGAAACATGATAAGAGTGACTTATAATACTCATATCAAACATTTATTCATATATGTAAAAACACTTATTTAATACAGGAGGAATTATGGC
>DOWG01000002.1:9312-9608 GCA_003519685.1 Lachnospiraceae bacterium | reverse complement strand
CTGTTCTTGATGCTTTCCTTGTATTCATCTAAGGTATCAAACTCAGAAACATCCTGTGCAAAATCATCATCCAGCTCAGGGAGTTCTTTTACCTTGATTTCCTTTATTTTCACCTTGAAAAGAGCCGGCTTTCCAGCCAATTCCTTCGCTTGGTATTTCTCAGGGAAGGTAACATTTACTTCTGTCTCTTCTCCGATGGTCTTACCAATTAACTGCTCTTCAAAATTATCAATAAAGGAATGAGAACCGATGGTCAGAGAATAATCCTCTCCTTTACCGCCTTCAAAAGCAACACC
>DOWG01000002.1:8549-9242 GCA_003519685.1 Lachnospiraceae bacterium | reverse complement strand
TATTCTCCTAAGGTTACCTCCGGTTTTACTGCTACCTGTGCAGTAAAGATAAAAGGCTTGCCTTTTTCTATCTGAACCACATCAATTTCCGGTCTGGATACAATTTCAAGTTCACTTTCATTTGCTGCTTTCTCATATGCATCCGGAATCAGATCATTTGCTGCATCCTCATAGAATACGCTGGCGCCATACATCTTTTCTATGATTGCACGGGGTGCTTTTCCTTTGCGGAAGCCCTGAACGTTAATCTTATTCTTATTTTTCAAATATGCCTTTTGCATGGCGCTTTCAAACTCTTCAGCGGAAGCCTCTATTGTAAGCTTTGCCATATTTTTTTCTAGTTTTTCCACTTGTAAACTCATGAATTATTTTCCTCCTTGTATTATGTACTTTTTGTTTTACCGTTTATACTGATTTCTATACGCAAATAATGTAAAAGTACATATATCTTCTATTTATAGGCAGTTTGACATTAGTATATTATATCATACTGAATCTGTAAATACTAGAATTTATTTTTANNCTGTTTTTCATTAACTGAACCACACGGTTCGCTTCCTGTTTACATATTTCCTCTGTTTTTGCCTCCAGCATAACCCGAATAACCGGTTCTGTTCCGCTTTGCCGAACCAGAATTCTTCCGTTTCTGCCTAATTGCTCTCTGACCGCTTCCACTTCCTTCGTTATTTCCGC
>DOWG01000002.1:7367-8526 GCA_003519685.1 Lachnospiraceae bacterium | reverse complement strand
ACCTCCATAAGCTTCAGGGAGGTCAAAATTCCGTCTCCGGTTGTTGCATGCTTACTAAATATGATATGTCCGGATTGTTCCCCGCCAATGGAGTGTCCATTCAGCATCATATTTTCATAAACATATTTATCCCCGACCGCTGTTTTCTCATACTTAATTCCTTTTCGGTCCAGCGCTTCATAAAGGCCCATATTGGACATGACCGTTGTTACGATCGTATTGTTGGCAAGATCGTTTCTTTCCTTCATATATACACCGCAAAGATATAGAATCACATCACCATCTATAATATTGCCCATATCATCAACGGCCAAACATCGATCTGCATCTCCATCATATGCAAATCCTACATCCAGGTTGTTTTCTATAACAAATTTCTGCAATACTTCAATATGGGTAGAACCACAATTTCTATTAATGTTGGTTCCGTCCGGCTCCCCATTGATTACATAGGTTTTCGCGCCCAGCGCATCATATACTCCCTTTGCTATCGACGTAGCAGAGCCATTGGCAAGATCCAACCCGATCTTCCTATCCTTAAAGGATCTGGTTGCCAGTGAGATCAAGTACCCGATATACCGGTTTCTTCCGATCGCATAGTCCACGGTTCTTCCTATATTCTCCCTCGTTGCCAAGGGAATCGTATCTTCCTCACAATCTATGTAATCCTCAATAAGTTTTTCAACCCCTGCTTCTAATTTATAGCCATTGCCGTTGATGATTTTGATCCCGTTATCATAGTAAGGATTATGGCTGGCGGAAATCATAATACCGCAGTCAAACCCTTCCGTACGTATAACATAGGATACGCTCGGTGTTGTCGTTACATGGAGTAAATATACATCCGCACCGCTGGCGGTAAGTCCAGCTACCAAAGAGTACTCAAACATATAGCTGGATCTTCTGGTATCTTTCCCGATTACAATTTTCGCTTTATGTTCCTTTCCATAATAATTGCCTAAAAATCTGCCTACCTTGTAGGCATGCATAACCGTTAGATTTACGTTAGCTTCCCCACGAAATCCATCCGTTCCAAAATATTTTCCCATAATGCTTCTTCCCTTTCCTTGCTATATAGAATTATATGCCACTCTATATTCAGTAAATGTATCTTTTTCCAGAGTACAGTTTCATCAAATTGTTACTGTTCACACCCCTA